>JAGLCE010000111.1 GCA_023146365.1 Endozoicomonadaceae bacterium | reverse complement strand
ACTCTACTTTCACTCTACTTTCACTTTAAATAGAAACTCTAACTAGAAATTAATACATGAGGACTAAGACGATGAAACAAAAAATATTGAAACAGCTTGTATTGGCTGTAATGATCAGTGGAGCTTCGATGGGTGCTATGGCGGCTAGAGATGGCACTTTGGGCGCGACTTCGGATGGTGATTTTGATATTCGATTGTCAATAGGTGGGCAAGTGCGTGTCTGGGGTTTCAGTGATCTGACGTTTGCCACTGCGGACGGCAATGAAACAGCTGATCAGAATATCTGTTTTTACAGTAGTAGTGAGCGTGTTTCATTGAAAGTATCGTCAAAGAACACATTCCGATTGGGTACCAATAAAAAGAGCCACATGCCTTACACTGTGAATATTCAAGGGTTCAATACAGGCAATGGTGTTATTCCTCCAGGCACTAATATTGGGGATTCTAATATTATAGTTTCGTGGGCGGATAATGGTGCTGACCATGTTAATGGCGAAACACACGCGAGTCCGTTTGTTGCTCAGAAAGCCGATTCTAATGATTGTGCAGGTCATGAAAACATCACTGAGGGGATTGTCTTTGCTGCCAAGCCTATTGGTGGTAAGCTGCCTGCAGGCACACATACTGATACGGTCACGTTAGAAGTAGCGGCAATGTAACAAATGTAATGAGACAGTTAGCTGGAAGAATAAGAGTTGCGATGTAATTCTTTCAGCTTGTCTCAGGTTTTTACTGTTTTACCTGTCTAAGTATGAGTTCGAGAATCATCATTTCTATGGAAAGGTTGTGTTACGCTGGAAAATTATGGACAGGAATACTTTTTTATTTCTTCTGTTTACTCCCTGCTATTTGGTCATCGGTGACGTTGGCTGATCCACCTGATTTTATTATAGAGGCGGATCCGCCGACAGGATTTGAGGAGCTGTTAGAGTCTCAACGCTCTCTGGTCGATATCTATTACGGCAATCGGTACCTGACATCGCAACTCGCAACGTTCACTTCAGAGATAATTACTCTGTCTGATCCTGCGATGGTGGTACGTCTGATTGACAATATCAATGATCCTTCACTGATTGAAGCGACATTGACTGGTGAGCTGGAAACGAATAGTAGTGATGTTTGTCCTACAAAGGGTGCTGAAAACTGCGGGTCCCTGAAGCCTGCTGTAGCGAGTGTGATTTTCGATGACGGCCGCTTCCGGCTGGATATTTTCATTAACCGCAATTTCCTGCGGACTCAGAAGGCGGATGTTCGCAAATATCTGCCGCCATCCGATGCGGGTTCTTCACTGTTGCAGAGTCTGACCGGTGTTTGGTCAGGGTCGGATAACAGTGATGATGATTATACCATCAGTGGCCTGAGCCAGTTCGCAAACCGAGAAAACAGTATTTACCTTGATTGGGATTACACGAAAGAGCAGCATTTACAGGTCAATGATTTTTACGGTCGTCGTAGTTTTGAAGGGGTTGACTATAATGTGGGGCTTGTCGGCAGCGGCGCCTTTGGTCTCAGTTTCACCTCTGACCGTACCTTGCTGGGCGCTCGGGTCGCTTCGTCAGATAACACTCGTGAAGATCTCGAATTCGCCGGTGGCACACCACTGAATCTGTTTCTGCCTACTCGGGGTCGAGTTGAGATCCGCCGAGATGATCGTCTGATTAACTCCTATGTTCTTGAGGCTGGTAGTCAGCAGTTGAATACCTCGAGCTTTCCTAGTGGCGCTTATGATATCGACATACAGATTCTGGATGAGGGCGGCAGTCTGATCAGCCAAGAGACCCGTTTCTTTGCCAAGCAGTTTCGGCTACCGCCGAAAGGCGAGTGGCTCTATTTTGCAGAAACCGGTCGCATAATGAGTCGCACGAGCGATAGCGCACTGCCAGATTCCACAGAGCAATGGTTAACCCGCGCAGGGGTTAGTCGCCGTCTGACTGACTCTTGGGCGAGCACCGTTGCGGCTGCCGTGACCGAGGATGACAGTATGATTGAACTCGGCATGTTCAACATGGGATATATCCATGAGATCTCGCCCTCTGTGATGCTGGCGGATAGCGGCGCCCATGGAGTTAACCTAGCCGTCTGGCTGCGCTATGGCCCGATATCGATGAATGGAAATTATCGTCGGCTTTGGAAAGATGACGATCCCATCACAGGTCAGTCGCAGGCTCGTGAGGAGAAACACCCTCCTTTGATGGGCGATAGTTTTGAGCAGAGTAATGTATCTGTGCACTTTCCCTTTGCCGGTGGTGCCATCAATTATCATTATAGTGAAAACAAACAGGGTAAGACCGACACCATTTACACGAATGCCATTGATTACCGAGTCAGTTTGTTTCAGGCTCCCGATTACAGTATTGACATGAGCGTTGAATTTAGTCGCTCCGGTGATACCGATATCGTCATGGTGAGTATGGAATTTCGCATGAAGGATGACCGTATGACTTGGCGAGCGAGGCCTCGTGCCGAGTACTATGATGCCAACGGTAATCGGGATCGTACCGAAAATTTGCGTCTGGAAGCCAATTGGGATGACCTAGGTCTGTTTGATAGTACGATACGTGCCAATGTTGGTGCGGAAACCAGTTCTGATGCTGAGCGTTATGATGCCAGATTTGAGTTGGGAAATAGTTGGGGTCATGGCAATATCCGTCTTAATCATGTGGATGCGAAGAATAGTTCCTCGACCTCCTATGGGGCCAATTTTGACACTAGATTCCTCACCGATGGTAAGCAGTGGGCGATGGGGGGTGAGAATCACGCGAATAGTGCGTTGCTGGTCAATGTTAATGGTGGTAAAAAAGGTGATACCTTCGACGTTAATGTAGATGGTCAGCGTCTTGGTTATGCGGTTGCAGGCCGTCCGTCCATCATTGCTCTTTCGCCGTATCGCCAATACCGTGTCAACCTGAGTTCGAGTGCTTCCGTCCTTTACAGTATTGATGAACGGGAACGGATGATTACGCTCTATCCTGGGAATGTGGTTTCGATAGATTATGAAGCCACTGAATTAAAACTGCTGTTTGGTCGTCTGTTGTTTGATGAAAAGCCCACGACAGGTGCTCGGATCAGCGGTGGTTTGTATCCGGCACAATCCGATGATCTAGGGATGTTTCAGTTGCAAAGTCGGGCAGACCTCGACACGATTAACGTAAAGATGAAGAACGGATGGATCTGCAAGATACCCGTACCGACACCGAAGAGTGGTTATGTTAATCGGATGGGTACGATTGATTTGAAAAGTGCAGATTGCGCACCGGTGTCGGAAGGGAAGACGGCGATCAGCAAGAATCAGGCTGGTGATGATGATGATGATGATGATGATGGTGCTGAATGGTGGTGATGCTGGTTAAGTGGCCGAACCCTGTTTGTCTGCCGCCAGCGTTAGCCATGTTTCATGTCGCTGGTCGAGCATCTGATAAAGAACCTCCAGTGAGTCGCTGTTCTCAATCACGTCATCGGCCTTAGCTAATCGGGTTTCTCGGTCTGTCTGAGCTTTCAGAATGGCTTCTACCTTGCTTTGCTCAATACGGTCTCGCGCCATGGTGCGCTGCACCTGTAATTCGACGGGTATATCGACCACGACGACTTGATCCACCATCGTATGCTGATCGGTTTCCAGTAATAAAGGGGAGACCAAAATGCTATAGGGAGACTCTGATTGTGATAGCTGGATGGTGATATTTTCTTTGATCAATGGGTGCAAGAGTGCTTCCAGCCAGCGTCGCTCTTGGGGGTCATTAAAGATAATATGCCTTAGCGCTCGGCGATCCAGATATCCGTCAGCCTGCAGTATCAGTTCACCAAAATGGTCGATTATCGTTTGCAGGGCGGGCGTTCTGGGTTCTACCACCACTCGGGCGGCTTGGTCGGCATCGCAAACCGTGACGCCAAGGCTTGCAAGGTAATCAGTGACCGTGGTTTTTCCGCTACCAATCCCACCAGTAATACCGATAATCAATGTGCTCATAGACAGTTGTTTCAGAGTCCTGTGATGTGTAGATAAGCATTCATCAGAAACTCACCCTGATACATGGAGATTAAACCGGCCGTCGCCAGGTATGGCCCAAAAGGTATCGGTATCGTGCGGTCTCGGCCAAGGAGTAAGATCAGTGATATCCCCACTACTACGCCGACCAGAGAAGAGAACAGAATGACCATTGGTAGCTGGTTCCAGCCCATCCAGGCACCCAGCGCAGCCAATAGTTTGAAATCACCATAGCCCATTCCTTCCTTGCCGGTGATCAGCTTGAATCCCCAGTAGACTGACCAGAGAGCGAGGTAACCGAAGACCGATCCCCACAGTGCAGCGTCCAGCGTCGTAAACAGGCTAAAGCTGTTACTGATCAGGCCGAGCCAGAGCAGGGGCAGGGTAATGGAGTCTGGCAGTAGTAGGTGGTCAACATCAATCATGGTCAGAGTGATCAGTGACCAAGTGAAAATCAGTACTGCGAGCGTCTGCCAAGCAAAGCCAAAGTGCCAAGCCGCAAGCGCAGACAGCAGCCCAGTGACGGTTTCAATGATGGGATATCGGAGCGATATTCGTGTCTGACACTGACTGCAGCGTCCCTTTAGCAACAGGTAGCTTATCACTGGGATATTTTCCCAAGGGCGAATCGTGTGCTGGCAGGATGGACAGGTAGAAGCTGGTACCATCAGGTTAAAGGGTTTCTCACTGTCGAGTGTTTTCGCTGGATCCAGAGCTTGCTGACACTGTTGTTGCCACTCTGTCTGCATCATCACCGGTAACCGGTAAATCACGACATTAAGAAAGCTGCCGACCAGAAGGCCGAGGATCAGCGTCAACGTGATCAATAGCAGAGGAGAGCTGGTCAGAAGCGACACCATATTCATCACACAGTCTGATTATTCCGATAGTGTCGGGTAGTGTCTCAAATGGATCGGTGGGAATCCAGCGTTAATCCGTCATAATGGTGAGGCTGTAGCCGTTTATTTTACAGCGCAACGTGGACATGGAAGGTCGTAGACCCATTAATAGGGGTTACGTTATGGGCTGTTCTATCCATGTCTACCGTTGTTAGTGGTGCAACATCATCATTTGCCGAGTGCCCATGTAGCGCTTGAACCAGTCATCATTGCGAATATTTTCTATCGCATCAAAATCGCTTTTATCAGTCGCCAAAAGAGCACTGACTGTTCGAATCAATTCAATATTTGGAATGCCGTGCCTTTTGCTAACAGCGCACAGGGTTGTCTTGAGTGTTGTTTGTTGATTTATGGCATAGCCGATGCAATAAAGACCCGCTGTCGGGGTATAAAATTCGGTGTCAGATTGTTCTATTTTCAATTTCACGAACACTCACCCTGCAAGTGAAATACTCAGATGGGTCTGTTTTACCTCTTAGACCTTGTGATGTCTGGGATTAAGGCAATTATTTTTGCCTTGAAGTCACGGATTCAGGTTAATAAAATAAAGATGAACTTTTATTATTAATAACAATCTAATGTAACGATTCAGGATAAATTGTTATGTTACATGATCGTTCGCATTTCTCATTAAAGTTTTTGAGATCGTCGTTTCGAGAGTGTCTATGAATTTTTTTAATAATCTTACGTGAGAAATCATTATGAATAGTAATTTTGTAATACAAAAATTTATACCAGTTTATCTTAATGGTAAAGAAGGTGTTTCAAGAGATATTTCAAGTAAAAAAGATATACCAGATAATAGTAAAGGTGTAATACGAGCAACATTTGAAGGTATTAGTGTTAGCATAAGAGTGCTGTCCACAAATACATTTAAAAAATATATGTCCAGTGAGTCCAGAGAAAAATCGTTTTCTGAACCATCTGCTTTAAATGACAAGTATTTACAAGATAATAAAAAAAAATTAGCAAAGAATGGTTTTTATTACGTTAATGTTAATGTGGGCTGGCATCAACACCATGCCCGTGTTAAGTGTGTAATATGTTCAAGCTCTTTAATTGGTTTGTCTGCTAATCATGAAATAGAGATAGAACATCAAAGTCGCTGTAAAGAATGCCAAGGAATCTTAAATGGAAATACCTTTGATTTTTGTTTTCCTATGTCCCATTGCGAGATGGCGATTATTTCAACTTCTGAATTTGATCAAATTGAACATATGACTCGTGCTATAAGGATGAAAGTGCCTTGTATGATTAATACATTATCTGTTTTTTTAATCAATAAATTTATACCAATTAATATTGATACTGGTGCTAGAATAGGTTTTCCAACTGATATTTTAAATAAAAATGATATACCAAATGATAGTGAAGGTGAAATACAAGCAACATTTGAAGGTAAGGATGTTACACTGACAGTGAGATCCAGCAGTACATTTAAACAATATATGACCAGTGAGTCAAGAGAGCAATCGTTTTTTGATTCAGTTGCTTTAACTCAAAAGTATTTACAAAAGAACAAAAAAAAATTATCAGAGAATGGCTTTTTTTATAAGAGTACGAATGATGTGTCACACCAAGATGGTGTTGAGTGCGTAGTATGTTCAGGGAAGTTAAATGCTTGGTGTGTTGATGACGAGCCAGATAACAAGCATGAAATGTTTTATGGTGCATGTCCGGGAGTTTTAAATAGAAGCACCTTTAGTTTTGCTTTTCTTGAATTGTTTCAGCATGATGAAAATATGGCTAGTGCCAGTCGTATGGGTGTGGATCATAATGAGCGAAGCAATATAGCATCTATTAGGTCTGATGAATTTTTTAATCTGTTTCAGGCCGTGGCTGCTAGTGTGAGGACGGCCGACAGAAGCGGGATTTTACTATGACGACAAGTGAGTGGGGTATTTTCAATGCTACTCCTGCAAGGGTATCCTACAGTTTGTAGGCTAATGAGAGTGTTTTCCAAAAACACAAAAAACATTATAAAAGTTGTAAACTTGCCAGCTATTTCTGGTCAACCTATCCCGAGGTCTGAGAAAGTAGTAGTCATAGCAGTTGTTATGGTGATGCTTCGTGCTGCTAGTCGATCTTTGTACAGTGCAATAATTAAGCAAGGTTTTCTTAGTGTTGTTTTTTGATGGATGGCATAGCCGATGAAATACAGACCCGCTGTCGGGGTATAACATTCGGTGTCAGATTATTCTATTCTCAATTTCACGAAAGCTCACCTTGCAAGTGAAATACTCAGAGGGGTGTATTTTTACCTCTGAGACCTTGTGCTGTCTTGGGTTAATATAACTATTTTTGTTGTGAAGTCACGGATTCAGGTTTAAGGGAATTAATTAATTATAAATGGGTCAATAAGAGTACGTATTAATAACATATTAAGTAGGGTAAGTGAAATGAATGTAAAAGATATTAACACAAATCAATTAAGGCATCCTGAAGCTGAAGAAAATGTATCAGAAATGGCGTTAGCGAAAGAGGATGTTAAGCTTGTCGATGTTGAAGCTAAAGTGGTGGGAGCAGAAGGCGGAGGAGATTACTTACCTGAGGTAGAAAGAGCTGTAGAGGTAGTGGGACTTGAAAATATTAGTTATTATGATGAAAGTGTCGAATATCAATTCTTGTTTGATAAAAGTGAAATAGATAAAAAAATAAAAAAAGATTATGATGAGGTCGATTTTAATCTTGAACAATTAATAAATGATAATATGTCTTGCTTAACAGAAAATAAAAAAGCAGAGAAGTTGGTGTTGATGGCGCAGAAGTTTGTTTTAAATCGTCGCCTTGAGCTATCTAGTTTACAAGAAATTAAAGATGAAAAGGATTCTATAATGCTATTCCTTTATGATATTAATGGAATTTCATCAAGAGGGATAAAAACCTCGTATTCTGTATCATTAGGTCTTTGGAAGTCTAACGATGATTATAAATATAATACTGTGGCTGCAGTAAAACGCAAAAAATTAAACAAGCTATACAAAAAATTTATTAATGAAAGTAAAAAGAATGAAGAATTCTATGCTATGTTAAAAAACGCAACTATGTCTTCGCATGAAGATGTAAATACTTTAAGTGACTTTCATGACAAAGTACTTGCTTGTTTTTGTTTATACCCTAGAAGACATGTGGCTGATCTTGTAGGTTCAGATTCAGCTTATGAAATAGTTAACCAAAATATTTCGCTTTTGGAACTGTATATAGATAGATCAATAGACGAGTTAAAGAGAAAATGTATTTCTCAGTTTCAAGCTGACATAATACAATTTCTATTATGTGATCTTCTCGCTCTATATTTCAATGCAGCTCTGAATCAGTTTAATGTTAAAGATGTTGTTGTGTTGAGGGATCGTTATAACAAAAGAGTTGGATTAGAAATAATAGATAATTGTAAACAGTGCTTAAAAATGATAGAAGTGATTGTGTCTAATAAAATTCACTTTATTGCAGATCTACAAATAATAAAAACATTACGTTCCTGTATTATGAGGTTTAAACAAGCTGCCATGTATAATAAGAAGCTATTAATTGTGCCGCTGCTCGAGATTGAAATAATGAAATGTAATAATGCTGATAGTAAACGGAAGCCATATTCTTGTTTGATTTTCGTTGCTGAGTTAGTTGGTAGCCTGGAATTTCAAGAAAAATACCTGGAAGCTGCTTCTAAATATACATTATTTCCTTTGTTTTTTAGACTATGGAATGATTTCGGTTTGGTAAAAAGAATAAATAATATATCAGCATCATCAGCTTTCCTTAATGTCGAACGTGCTATTGATACGTTAATTGAATTAAATAAACAATCAGATCGGTTGCTGATTATGAAAGATGAAATGGAAGAAATTCATGAGTCTATTATCATTTATAAACAGATTAAAACCGATCATGACGCAGAGTGGGCGCGTCGTCTTGCTCTTTATTTTTACCTTATAAAAGATTTCAAAAAAGGTAACGATTTAATGAAGTTTGGAAATTTTGACTGTGTAGCTTTTTATCATGCCTTAACTAGTATTGCATCTGAGCAATTTGGTCTTGCTATTTCTTTCTTGGATAAGGTCGAAGCTGATAAAAAGCATCCCTCTTATTTTATTCCTGCATTCATTCCTTTAAAAGGAATGCTTTTTAAAAAAATTGCAGATCAAAAAGAATGTTCTGATTTAAAAAAAAATGAGGGGTATGAAATAGCTTTATCCTATTTGAATCAAATGAAATCTACCAGACCAGAATTGCTACAACCCATTGCATATTTGCAAGGCAGGCTGGGACATTTCTCTGATTCCTATCAATCTTATACTGCGTTAGAAAGAGAGTTGAAAAAATTCAAACAAACAAGTTATGAGCATTGTCAGCTGAAAATAATCCAAGAGATTAGGAAAAAGTTGAAGGAAGATCACTCAGAGTGTGCAGATGACAATTTTGAAGAAAACATAGACAAAGTAGTTAAAGTTAACATTGAATCTGAATCTGAAGGCGTAGGTAAAGCTAAAGCTAAAGCTAAAACTAAAACTAAAGCTAAAGCTAAAGCTAAAGCTAAAGAAATAAAGAATCCAAGCAGTAATGCTAGAAGTGAAAATAAACCTGTAGATTGTAAATCGGCGATAACAGGGGATGGAGATGAAATATCTAACCAGTCACTTGATATTGTTGCTAGTGGTAAAGATTCAATGATATTGAGGGAAAGTGTGCAAATAGGAAAGTTAGATAAAGTCGAAACTACAATGTTTGAAGAAATAAAAACAGAAGTTTATCCCTTATCCTTAGAAGAGGAGGAGATTAACCAGCAGCAATTTGTAATTGTCAACAGGAAAAAAACAAATGTTCATTCATTTGAATGCCTGAGGTTATCAGCTATTCGTGCAGATGAATATGAATTTTCAATAACAAGACAGCAGCGCCATGAACTATATCATGAGTTGTTATATTCAAATAATATTAACTATAAAGTACTAGTAGAAAAACATGATATGTGTGCGAAAGCGTGTATTAATGATGCAATGTTAATGTTGTTTTCTCAAAATAAAGTATGGTGTTTAAGACATAAGACATTTAATTTTTCTGCTCTTAGTTTTGAATCTTATGAAGAGAAAGTTTCTATTGACAAGTTGAAAATTGATACAAGAAAATCCATGCTCTGTATTTTATATTCTAGTATTGAAAAAGCCAGTAAGCTTTGGGAGGCAGAGGGACTTTCATCAGATTGGAAAGTCAATCCTATGATTATTAATAATGATAGATTTAAAGATTATTTAAAATGCTCTTCTGGTCGTTTTTCTAAAATGTTAGGTTCACTATTCTCGACGGTAGCACATGTAATGCAGGATATTTATTATGATCAACCAAAGGGAAATAAATATAAGACGGAATCGGTAAAGTTGTATGAAAAACATCCGTCCCGTTTTTTAGAATTATCTGATTTGTATTATGCCTTCCGTAATACAATAGACCCTGAGCATTCATCTAGATGATTCTAAATAAAAATAGATAAACGTTTATAACAGGATATCGTTCGGCGGTTGGCCATATGCTCGCTGTCGTTGATTTTACCCAATAACGTCGACTAGGGGCGTAGACCCATTGAGAGGCATCGCGTTATGGGCTAATATTCCGTGACGATGTTACTGGGTGTTAGTGAGTGTCAGATGTGGTTGAATCGGCACTCTTCCCTTCAGATATTGACCCCGGTCATCTCAAGCCGACACTCTACGTTCAGAAGCAACTCTCTCTTTTCTGCAGGATTCATCGAAAGCATGGCAAGAGGCAAAACCCGTAAGGCCTATCTATGTTCCGAATGTGGTAGTGAGTCTAGCAAGTGGCAGGGGCAGTGTCCTGACTGCAAGGCATGGAACACCATTCGAGAGATCAATCTCGGGCCTGTTGCTGCGCCCTCCATCGCAGCCGCCAACCGTTCAGGGTTTGTCGGCACTCATACTGGCGTGCAGATGCTCAGCGACGTCAGTGTTGAGGATACCCCACGTTTTTCCAGTGGATCCAGCGAGCTGGATCGTGTACTGGGCGACGGGTTCGTGCCAGGTAGTGCGGTGCTTATTGGTGGTCATCCTGGTGCGGGCAAGAGCACCATACTGTTGCAGACATTGGCTCATATTGCGAAGACCCTTCCGGCACTGTATGTTTCCGGCGAAGAGTCTCTGCAGCAAATTGCCAGTCGAGCCCATCGCCTTGGTTTGCCGACTGATCGTCTCAAAATGTTGGCGGAAACCTCGGCAGAAAAGATCATTGCCATTGCCGAGGAGGAGAAGCCTCGGGTTATCGTGATCGACTCCATCCAAGTGATGTTCATGAATGGTGTAGATTCGGCACCTGGTGGTGTGGCACAGGTACGGGAATCCGCCGCCTTTCTGACTCGGTTTGCTAAGCAGACCGGTACGGTTTTGTTGCTCGTGGGCCATGTTACAAAGGATAACTCTTTGGCAGGTCCGATGACCTTGAGCCATATCATCGACACCCAATTGATGCTCGGCACCACCGATGATTCCCGCTTTCGGATGATTCGCGCCACCAAGAACCGGTTTGGTCAGGTCAATGAACTGGGTATTTTCGCGATGACCGAGAAAGGTCTGAAAGAGGTGAAAAACCCTTCTGCGATCTTTCTGACTAGAGCGGATGAAGCAGTTTCAGGCAGCGTTATTACGGTTCTGTGGGAAGGTACTCGACCACTGCTGGTTGAGATACAGGCCTTGGTGGTGGAGTCTCATCTGGGTAATCCTCGTCGGGTGACGGTCGGGGTAGATCAGAATCGGCTGGCGATGTTGTTGGCAATTTTGACCCGCCATGGCGGTATTTTTACCAGTGATCAGGATGTGTTCCTTAATGTCGTCGGTGGCGTTCGGATTACAGAGACTAGTGCTGACCTCGCAAGCCTGCTCTCTATTGTTTCGAGCCTGCGGGATGTGCCACTACCACAGGATCTTGTCGCTTTTGGTGAGGTCGGGTTAGCCGGTGAGATTCGCCCCGTGGCCAGTGGGCAGGAGCGGATAACCGAAGCGGCAAAACACGGCTTCCGACGTGCCATTGTTCCAATGGCGAACCGTCCAAGAAAAGCAGTGGCGAGCATTGAGGTCATCGGTGTTACCAAGCTCTCAGATGCGCTGAATGCCATTTGACACAAGCGTATCTGCCTCGTATTGCCATGACAAAAAATCAGTGAGTCTAGGTACAATTATCCGTTCTGTCGAACTTATAACTATTGCATATTCTTGTTTTTTTTTGTATCCTAGTGAGCTTTGAAAATACGGAGTGGCTGTATGAGCAGATATTATTTATATCATATTTTTAGTCTGCGTAATGTGTGTTTTTGAGTGCGCTGTCTTTCCGCTAGTTGTAGATGAATTACAAGTCTTTACTAAACGGCATTGAGTCGAGAGACTCTAAAGTAAGTGGGAGTTCGTGATCTATGGATAGTAGTCTGGCAACTCGCGTTTTGATCGCTCTCGTGGGTGGCATTGTCATCGGCGTTCTGATTCAGTACTTTGCGTCGCCTAATGGCGTGCTTGAAGTGTGGCTAATCAACGGATTGTTCAGTGTCGCCGGTGGTATCTTCATCGCCATGATCAAGTTGATGGTCATGCCGCTTATTTTCATCTCCATCGTTAGTGCAGTCTGTAGTATTGAGGATATTGGCCAATTTGGCCGATTGGGCGTGAAAACCCTCGGGCTGTACTTGCTGAACACCGCAATAGCCATTACGGCCGCCATCGGCATTGGAATGGTGGTGCAGCCAGGATTGGGTGCCAACCTTGAACTGGCGGCAGATTCCTCTCTGATCCTGACTCGTACCGAAGTTCCATCGTTGATCAATCTGTTGATTGACATTGTGCCCACTAACCCAGTGCAAGCCTTTGCAGAAGGCAATATTCTGCAAATCCTGTTCATGGCCATCATTACCGGTATTGCCATTAAAAAGCTGGAAGACCAAGACACCCATAGTGCTAGCAAGGCATTTTTTCTGGCCAATAGTGTGATGATGCAGCTGATTAGCATGGTGATGTCATTGGCACCTTATGGGGTCTTCTTTCTGACTGCTAAGCTGATGGCCACACTGGACAGCCGTAGCATCTTTAGTGTGATAGCTTATGTCATGACGGCTGCTCTGGTGATGATCACTTGGCTATTTGTTTTCTATCCACTGGTGATCCGCTTGATCACCGGCATTAGTCCCATTGCCTTTATTCATAAAACCCATGAGCAGATGATGTTCGCCCTCTCCACGGCCAGCTCCAACGCTACCATTCCAGTCACATTTCGGACATTGACAGAAAAATTGGGTGTCTCTGAAAAAGTGGCCGGTTTCTCAGTGCCGCTGGGTGCGACCATGAATATGTCCGGTGCGGCTATTTATATGACGGTCGCCACATTGTTTGTATCTTATGGCTACAATGTTGCTCTCGGTGCCAGCGAGATAATGACATTGGGCGTGACCGTCTTTCTGCTGGCCATTGCTACCGGCGGTATTCCTGGCGGCGCAGTGGTGACGACCGGTGTTCTGCTGCATCAGCTCGGACTCCCTGTTGAAGCGATGGGTATCATCATTGCAACCGATCGTCTGCTGGATGCGCTGTGTACGGTGACTAACGTAGTGGGTGATACCGTAGTGAGCACCATTGTTGCGAAAACTGAAGGTGAAATCGATGAGAATATTCTCTGTAAGAATCATTCTTCAGGCGTCTTACCCTCTTGACGAGAGCGTCTGCGGCTCATCAGCAGCGTTAGCGACACATGAATATCCGTGACGTCCGTCTGGGAATATTGCCCCGCCCCTGTCACTTGCCCCTTTCACCTGGCTCATTGTTCACTGCCTGTTAGGGCAAAAGGTATCGATGTATGATTTGTGCACCTTTGCGGCTGAAGAAAAACGCAGATAAACGTCTGCGTGCTGGTCACCTCTGGATTTATAGTAATGAAGTGGATATCGCCACTACTCCGTTGAGTGGCTTTACCGCAGGTTCGCAAGCCGTGGTTGAAACCTCGACGGGCAAACCGATAGGTATTGCTATGGTGAATCCCAATACACTGCTTTGTGGTCGAATAGTGAGCCGAGATACGCAATATACATTGGATAAATCTCTGCTGGTACACCGGATCAACATCGCAAGAGGTCTCAGGGACAGACTCTATCCAGACCCTTTCTACCGCCTAGTGTATGGCGATAGTGACTGGCTGCCGGGTTTGGTGGTTGACCGTTTTGATGATTATCTGGTAGTGCAGATCTCCACCTGGGGGATGGAAGTGATCCGGGAGGATATCGTTGAGGCGCTGGTTAAAGTCTTGAAACCTACGGGTATTTTATTCCGTAATAATAGCTTGAGTCGCAAGTTGGAAGCACTACCGGAATACATTGAGACCCCTTGGGGTGACGTGCCGGATGAAGTGCCGATGACTGAAAATGGGGTTCAGTTTATTGTGCCTGTCAGAGAGGGTCAGAAAACGGGGTGGTTTTACGATCATCGTTCAGCACGCACTCAACTGAATGGGTGGGTGAAGGGTGCGCGGGTATTGGATGTTTTCAGCTACGTTGGCGGCTGGGGAGTGCAGGCTGCTAAGGCGGGGGCTGAGGAGGTATTTTGTGTCGACAGTTCAGCAAAAGCGTTGGAATACGTCCACAAAAACGCTGAACTTAACGGTGTCGGTGAAAAGGTGGCGACCTATGAAGGCGATGCTTTTGCTGCTCTCAAGGAGCTTCATGCTGGTGAGCAACGGTTTGATGTGGTGATTGTTGATCCACCAGCGTTTATCAAACGTAAAAAAGACACTCGTTCCGGCGAGCAGGCTTACCGTCGTATTAATGAGATGGCCATGCGTCTATTGAAGCGGGACGGATTGCTGGTGAGTTGCTCATGCTCCATGCATTTGGAGCGAGATCGTTTGCTGGATATCTTGCGTGCCGCCAGTCGGCATCTGGATAGAAACCTGCAATTGGTGGCGGAATGTCATCAAGGTGCAGATCATCCTATTCATCCAGCCATTCCTGAAACAGCCTATATCAAAGCGTTATTCTGTCGTACAACGGTTGAATGACTGGTGAGTTCAGACAGCTGATGGTGTTCGTCATCAGTTGCGGTCATTTCATTTCATCGATGTCGTACACGCTTTGCTTTAATTGCGTTATTTTCCTTTCTGTAACAGGTGTATGTCTGTCACTTTTCCACTTTTTCCGATATCGCACTGTTCCTTGATTTGAGTATCGTGACCTTCGGTTTGCTGGGTGTTATCCAGGTCAAATAGCGCAAGTGCCTTATCCTCTGTTCCTCATTGATGGGTCTGTTATGGTGGCAGGGTCATCGATAGCTCGGTGTGGGAGTCATTCTGAGAGAGCGGTGTTGAGCGCTGATGATCGTTTCATATTGACCGTAAAAGCCGCAAAGTGTTTATGGTTTGCCGAAATAGCGTGAATTATGAAACAATGGCTGTCAATAGATTTAGAAGGTCAATTATGTGATCGATTCGAATGGATTTAGGTCCAATGTCGGTATCGTCTTGGCGAATCGTCGGGGTCAGGTGTTGTGGGCGAAGCGAATCGGTCAGAATGCTTGGCAGTTTCCACAGGGCGGCATTAATGATGACGAAAGTCCAGAAGATGCACTCTACCGAGAGCTGTATGAGGAAGTCGGACTTGAGTGTGGCGATGTCAGAACGCTAGCCTGTACCCGTGGCTGGCTTCGTTATCGATTGCCTGTGCAGTTGGTGCGTCGAAATAGTTGTCCGCTGTGTGTCGGACAAAAACAGAAGTGGTTTCTGCTGGAACTGCTGAGCGATGACACCAAAGTTTGTATGGATCGTTCCAAGTCGCCGGAGTTTGATGACTGGGATTGGGTCAGTTACTGGTATCCGTTAGGCCCTGTGGTGGCATTTAAGCGAGACGTCTATCGGCGCGCCCTGAAAGAGTTGGCGCCACAGATGATGAGCCTGTGTGCGCAGGTGAACCGATGAGGCGACAGTTGATTTAAATAGATTGTGACGAGCAGGGGATACCCAGTCTAGAAGGCTGATACAGTGGATATGGCATGCTGACAACACTGCGCAAGATCGTTCAGGATGTAGGTGAAGCAAAGGATTTTCGAACTGCGCTGGAGATCATCGTGTGCAGTGTAAGAGGGGTGATGCAGACGGAAGTCTGTTCTGCTTATCTTTATGATGAAAAGAGCAGCCGTTATACCCTGATGGCCACTGAAGGCTTGAATAAAGACGCTGTTGGTAAGGTGACACTGGGGCGATCTGAAGGGTTGGTCGGACAGGTCGGCCTGAGAGGACAGTTGATCAATATTGATGATGCCTCCTCCCATTCGCAATACTGTTTTTTGAAAGATACCGGTGAAGAGCAGTACAAGTCCTTCCTCGGTGTACCCATCATTCATCGCCGAAATCTATTGGGTGTGCTGGTCGTTCAGGATAGGGCTCGGCGTTGCTACGATGAAAGTGAAGAATCTTTTCTTGTCACCATGTCTGCTCAGTTGTCGGGTGTCATTGCCCATGCTGAGGCAACAGGTTCTTTGCATGTTCTCTCTGCTGAAAAACAGAAAAGATCGGTTCGTTTTAATGGTATCGCCGGTGCGCCAGGTGTTGCCATTGGCGTAGCGGTAGTGCTAGTGCCTCCAGCTAATCTCTCCGTCGTACCCGAACAGAAAGCGGAAGATATTGAGGCGGAGTTGACGCTATTTCACCATGCACTTGAGTCGGTGCGTAAGGATATGCGGACAACGGCTGAGAAATTATCAGACCTGCATCCTGAGGAGCAAGCGCTGTTTGATGTTTACCTCAGAATGCTGGATGACAAATCGCTGAGTGCTAACGTCTGCAAGCTGATCAACGAAGGTTCTTGGGCGCAGGGTGCTTTACGGCAGGTGATGGAGGAGCATGTTCGTCATTTTGAAATGATGGATGATCCCTATTTTCAGGAGCGGGCTGCTGATGTTCGCGATCTGGGATGTCGAGTGTTGTTCTATTTGCAGAAAGCAGATCAAGTCTCCATTACCTATCCTAACCAGTGTGTCGTGGTGAGTGAGGAGTTGACGCCGACCATGTTCGGCGATATTCCTCGAGATAAGTTAGTCGGATTGGTATCAATATTGGGTTCCAGCAACTCCCATGTGGCTATTCTTGCGCGAGCCATGGGCATCCCGACAGTCATGGGCGCTGTCAATCTGCCCTATGGCCGAATGGCTGGGCGTGAATTGATTGTTGATGGGAATCTTGGGCGTGTTTACTCTTCGCCCTCAGTGGACCTGTTGCGCCATTATCAGAAAGTGGTGAATGAAGAGTGGGAGTTTTCCCGTGGTCTTGAGTCGCTGAAGGATAAGCCGTGCATTACCCCCGATCATTATCGGATTCCCCTATGGGTAAACACCGGTCTGTTGACGGATTCCGTTAGATCTCTGGAACATGGCGCAGAAGGTGTCGGGCTTTACCGGACAGAAGTACCGTTCATGATTCGGGAGAGCTTCCCTAGTGAGGTGGTTCAAGAGGAGCTTTATCGTGAGCACTTAGCGGCTTTTGCTCCTCGCCCTGTGACCATGCGTACACTGGATATTGGTGGAGATAAGTCGCTCAGCTATTTTCCGATACGTGAAGATAACCCTTTTCTGGGCTGGAGAGGGATTCGGGTCACGCTGGATCATCCCGAGATTTTCCTAGTGCAGGTGCGTGCGATGCTGAAGGCCAGTGTGGGTCTGGATAATTTGCGCCTGATGTTGCCTATGGTGACTGATATTTCAGAGGTCGACGAAGCGCTGCATCTGGTGCGTCGTGCACACATCGAGGTTCAGAGAGAAGGTTTCGACGTTTTGTTTCCGCAGTTCGGCGTTATGATCGAGGTGCCGGCAACGGTTTATCAGGTACGTCATTTGGCGCGTCGGGTCGACTTCCTGTCGGTGGGCAGTAATGATCTGATTCAATACATTCTGGCCGTCGATCGTAACAATCCCAGGGTGGCTGATCTTTATCATGCATTGCATCCTGCTGTGCTGCAAGTACTACAGAAAATCGTCGATGATGCCCATCAGGAAGGCAAATCGGTGGGTATTTGTGGCGAAATGGCGGGAGATCCTGCCGCAGCAGTTCTGTTGATGGCGATGGGGTTTGATGTACTGTCTATGAATGCAACCCAGTTATTGAAGGTGAAGTGGACGCTTAGAAGTATGGCGCACAGCCAGGCGAAAGCGATTCTGAATGATGTCATGACGATGGATAACCCCAGAGATATCCGTAATGTGTTGGAGCTTGCACTGCGTCAGCAGGGGCTTGATCAGGTTATTAGCGGATGATAAAAGAATGATCCTGCTTGACATGAGAGCGATGAATGCCAGCCTGAGCGTAGTGTGAGATGCTGTTCATTGGATTCCTGTTGGTCGGTGCAGTCGCCGGGTTGATGGCCGGATTGTTTGGCATAGGGGGCGGTATTATTATCGTTCCAGCGCTTATTTTTGTTCTAAATCTTCAGGGGGTGTCACCCAGTCTGGTGACGCATATAGCGGTAGGTACATCTCTGGCAACCATCATTCTTACATCGCTGAGTTCCGTGAGTGGTCATTATCAGAAAGAGGGCATCGACTGGTCTATCGTCCGCCTTCTGGTACCGGGGATTTGCTTGGGCGCTGTGCTGGGCGTGGCTACTGTGCTTCATATCAGTGATCATTTGTTACAGAGCCTGATAGGGGTCTTTTCAATCATTGGTGCCTGGCGTTTGTATCGGGGAGAGGGTCAGCAAACGACTCACCGTCTGATAGGACGTAAAACCCTGGGGGTAATGGGTGGCGCTGTTGGTTATGTCTCAGTCGTTTTCGGTATTGGCGGTGGAATAGTCATCATGCCGTTGTTGGTCCGTTACGGCATGATAATGAAGAGAGCGGTTGGTACAGCCGCCGCTTGTGGTTTGCCGATTGCGATTGTCGGTGCCCTGTTTTATATGTTGCTGGGCTATGACAACTTGCTATTGCCAAATTTCAGTACCGGTTTTGTCTATTGGCCAGCATTTTTAAGTATCGTAGTGGTCAGCGTACCTTGTGCACGTTTAGGTGCAGTGATGATGCACCGCCTGCCGGCAGATAAGCTGCGCTCTCTCTTCGCCTTCTTGTTGCTGTTGATTGGCCTGAAATTAATACTTGGGAGCTGACGATTGATTCAATATCCTGCCATTGATCCGGTTGCCATTGTGATCGGACCCATACAAATACATTGGTACGGTCTGATGTATCTAGTTGGTTTTTCGATGGCTTGGTGGCTGGGACAGCGTCGTTGTCACCAGTCTGGGGGCTTATGGCCAGAGAAGCATCTGAGTGATGTAATTTTTTTTTCAGCACTGGGTGTGGTGCTGGGTGGTCGGTTCGGATATGTGTTATTGTATCATTTTGACTATTTTCTGCATGATCCGCTTTGGCTATTTAAGGTCTGGGAAGGTGGCATGTCGTTTCATGGCGGCTTGCTTGGCGTATTACTGGCGATGTACGTTCAGGGGAAGGCACTCAATAAATCGTTTTTTCAAATGACCGATTTCATTGCGCCATTGGTACCGTTCGGGTTAGGTGTTGGACGAATTGGTAACTTTATCGGTGGCGAGCTTTGGGGTCGAGTCTCGGATCTCCCTTGGGCGATGGTCTTTCCGAATGCCCCGGGATCGCTGGGAAGGCATCCCTCTCAGCTCTACCAGTTCGCTCTGGAAGGGGTGGCACTTTTCTCTATTCTCTGGTGGTTTTCCTCTAAACAACGGCCAAGATTCGCGGTGTCAGGGCTGTTTTTAATATGTTACAGTGTTTTCAGATTTGTGGTCGAGTTCGCAAGAGAACCTGACGGCCAGATCGGCTTTATCGCTTGGGAGTGGCTGACGATGGGTCAGCTGTTATCCATACCGATGATGCTTGCCGGTGTGTTGCTGATCTGGCTGGGATACAGCCGTCATCCCCTCGTTGAAGGTGCCAATAGCGATGACCGTCAGTGGCTGGCGATGCACAGCGAAGCGGGTAGATAGTTTGAGACTAATATGAAGCAATATCTGGATTTGATGCGTTATGTGAAAGAGCATGGCGTTTACAAGGATGATCGTACCGGAACCGGCACGTGGAGTGTGTTTGGTTACCAGATGCGGTTTAACCTCGGTGAAGGGTTCCCGCTGGTGACCACCAAGAAGTGCCACCTCCGTTCTATTATTCACGAACTGCTTTGGTTTCTCCGAGGTGAAACGAATATTGCTTATCTGCAAGAGAATGGGGTTTCTATCTGGAATGATTGGGCGACGTCGGAAGGTGATCTGGGTCCGGTTTATGGCAAGCAGTGGCGTTCTTGGGAAGGGCCGAACGGAGAGAGGGTAGACCAGATCAGCCAGCTGATCGATGAAATAAAGCGTAATCCTGACTCTCGTCGCCTAGTCATTAGTGCCTGGAACCCAGTTGTGTTGCCGAATGTCCGCGTGACACCCTGTGAGAATGCCGCTCTGGGTAAGCAGGCGTTGCCACCTTGCCACTGTTTATTTCAATTTTATGTGCAAAATAACAGGTTATCCTGTCAACTCTACCAGCGTAGTGCGGATATTATCCTAGGCGTTCCATTCAATATTGCCTCCTATGCGTTGCTCACTATGATGATTGCCAAAGTGTGTGACCTCGGATTGGGTGATTTTGTGCATACCTTCGGTGATGCACATCTCTATTCCAATCATGCTGAACAGGTTAAAATCCAGCTTGCTCGGGAGCCTTACCCACTGCCATCCATGACACTGAATCCTGCTGTGAGGAATATCTTTAAATATCAGTTTGAGGATTTTGAGTTGCAGAATTATCAAGCGCATCCTTCTATTAAAGCGCCTGTGGCGGTATAACGTTTCGAATGGATTGTTTCAACACTTATGCTTGAGAAAAGTATGTTTGATAAAAGTGAAGCATGAACGACTTTTCTTCTTAGGTTTGGGTTGATCGAAGCTATCAAAAGAGGGCGATTGCAGAGAGTCATCAAGGTGCATGATGTCGAGATTGCCTCCGAGTAAAACAATGACCGCACCATCGATCAGACTGTTACAGATATTGTGTACATATCCGTTATCGTTAATGAGTGAACTGGCGACAAACGAGTCTACTTTATCATTTTGAATTAATCGCTCAAGTTCTTCGCTACTAAGAAGATCCTGTTGATGTAGTCTCAGTTTTAACTGGTCAGTGCTGGCAATTGCCTCTTCAGGCGGGTTGTCGCTGATAATTTGAATTTCTTTCATTGTCACAGCGATACGTCGGCGGAGTCGGTTGTACTGTTCTCGTATGAAGGCGTTATCAGAGTGGATATGGCAAGCCATATTGTTGTTAAGATGCTTGAGATCCTTGACCGCCTCAATGAAGTTACGGCAGGCGAGTTTAGTGGCAAACAGCTCTGCTGACTGATGCTGGTCAAGTTCGCCTTCCATAGCCGTGCTGTAATCAAGGATATCGGTATAGATGCTTTTTATATGCCGTTTATAGAGTTTATTGATGCTCCAATTTGGCCAGGGGGGGATGCGACCGTTGGTCAGAGAGACCAGATCACGACTCTTTAATAACTGCTCACCATTGATATAAATGCCAAAACAGATCAGTGTGACTGTGTTGTGATAGAGGTGTGCACACTCCTGTTGTAGCGCTTTCAGGGCAGTTTCTGGGTGATTCTTTGCCGCTTCGGTCAGGTAGATAGCATGTTCTATCTGGCCATCCGGCATGCTCAATGGCAGTGTGTTGCCTTCTTCTTTGCTGATAAACAGTGTCTGTAGTGTTTTGACTATCAGTGGGAGTACGGGCATTAGCAATAGAGCCCCAAGTAAACTGAATAGCGTGTGAAAGAGTGCCAGCTTTAGTGTGTAATCAGTGAGCGCAATGCCCAAAAGTGTTGCGAGTTCATCATTGAGCAAGATAAACAGCGGTAGTAGTGGAAGAATAATCAAAGCAGGCAGCATCTTGAACAAAAGATTAGCGATAGCTAGTCGTTTGCTATCACTGCCTGCGTTGATCGCACCTAAAAAGATGGTTGTGGTCGTGCCGATATTGGAGCCTATACACATCGCCAGTGCGGCTTCATACCCCAGTTGACCACTGGCCAGAGCCGTAATTATGAGTACGAGGAAGGCATGGCAGGATTGAATAAGAACCGTCAGAACGGTACCCGTCAGGACAAAGAAAAGGATGTTATTATTGTCGTTAAAGATGGAGAACAGTTCGCCGTCATGGCTGAATGTTGTAAACCCCTCTTTTACATAATGGATGCCGAGAATCAGAAAGCCCATTCCTAGAATGGCAAAGCCACAGCCTTTTATCTGCCGGTTTTTTTTGAATTGTAGCAAGATGCCAAAGACCAGCAGTGGCATCGCATAAGTGGAGATATTGATTTTTATCCCCAGAGCAGCAATGATCCATGTGCCGAAGGTTGATCCAAGATTGGCGCCAAAAATAATGCCGATACCTTGAAACAGGGTAATCAGTTCGGTGCTTAAAAATGATAGTGTGATAACTGATACCAGAGAGCTGGATTGTAGAAATGTGGTGGATAAGAGTCCAAAAGAGAAGCTACCGGCTCGTGTTCGGGTCATGCTATTCAATAGTTTCTTTAGCATTCCGCCCGTGAACGCTTTGAAACCCTTCTCAAGGCACAGCATTCCGAATAGAAATACGGCGATGCCGGCGGCGATAATTTTGAATTCGGGGCTGATCCAGAAACCGTAAGTGAGCAGAATAAAAATAGAGGCTAATAATAATTTTTGTAGCATAATCCTTTGCCTAACAGCTTTGTACAATAATGGGCGTTGTTCTTGGTCTAAAAATGATAATATTTGATTATGAATTATTTCTATTACTTTCAATGATCATCAATAATATAGTTTAGCAAAATGAGAGCGGTTCCATTGTAAGTTCTTTTAATATATTTAGGCATATACGAAAAATATCATATAATAATAAATTTGTTAGGTGGGTTATTATACGTTGAATAGTTCAGGCTATTCATTGGGTATCATGACACAGAGCGTCGCAGAATTGAGGATGAGATAGTAGAAAAAAAATAGTAAAAATAAATTCTGGTTATTTTAAAAAACAATATGCTATGAAGTTTTTGACGGTATTATGGATTGTTGATCATTACGTGTGTATGCTTTGTCAGTGGTATGACAGGATGGAAATGTAAGCCGTTGATATGGGGAATATTTAAGAAATTAAAGTATCTTGAGAACGTTGTATCAATATAAATTACAGTTAATATAGTCTTCTTTGATGTTGTTAATCTTTATAGAAAAAACCTGCTTTTGCCAATGAATCAGCTTCATTCATAATATTATAGGGAGTCTTAAGAAGTGTTTTTTTTCTGGAGTTGAAGGTGGTATAGTGCCCTTTCTGCTATTTCTTCGTTAAATCGATCGGCTAAAAAAGATGCTATCCGCTGCACTTACAAGTAAATTAAATGACGAGCTGCAACCCCCGCCATTACTTTGAATCTGTTTGTCAGTTTCTGTTATCTGTTGATTAACGGTTGTTATTATTTCCCTATACTGATTGATTTAATAGCGTATGAGCTTGTTCAGATAACTGCCTTGCCTGATTGTTAATATCGTCCATGTTAATTAAAATGGTTTCCAGCTCAAAAGATTTTTTATGAGGTTGTAACATCGATTCCAATGATTTAACTCTTTTAGTCAGATGTTCAATTTTAGAAAATATGGGTTCTTCGTCTTGCTTATCTTTAAATATTGAAACAATGCTTATTCTTTTTTCTGGTTCACGCCAGCGAGATATGAATAAACTATCTGACATCGCATTAAATTCATTATTTATAGATAGTACATCAGTATCGATAAAAAATGACTCTTTACTTTGTGATGTTGGCCAAAAAATATTTGTGAATGTTTTTAACTCTCGAACATCTCTTTTTGCTGCACTGTGATCAAATTTGATTTTATCTGATTGATTGAAGTGACAAATAATTCTATTTTGCTCTTTGGAGATATACATTATTAATGAATTAAATAAATTTGTTTTTTGTTGACTTTTAAAGACAGGATTGTTATTTATACTCCAAAAAGTGGGCTGTACCTCAGGGTTTTCACTGCTAAGCCGCTGGGCTTTTTTCAGTTTATGGTCATATATGATTTTTATTGATTCAATTATATTATCAGTTATTTTCTCTGCTTTACTTATTGAATTAATAAATATTGCATCTTCAATGTTAGTTAAAACTTTATTTTCTTCTTCTACTAAATCAGCAAGCTTTTCTGTGGATCTACATGTGCATAAATCACAGATTATTTTATCGTATCGTGATAATAATAAGGTTTTTATTGTTTTGTTTTTTTCTTGCAATAGACTCATTTTTTCTTCAATAAGTTTTTTGTTTTTAATAATTTCCGATTTTATTTTTTCGAATTCATGTATGGCTAAGTTACATTCTGAACTTAATTGCCCGTCTTCTTGGAGACTATTTTTGGTTTGTTTATTTATTATAGTCTGAAGCAGATCATGATCAGAAGTTGTTACTTGTTGTTTCCTTGAATCTTCTATTTCATCTGTATGGTTAGTATTATCATCATTGTCTAATCCTAGTAATTGAATTCCATATTTAATCAGTTGGCTCTCAATATAACATTGATTATCTATATAGGTGATTTTAGCATCATTAATGTCTTTGCTTTTTTTATTATCTGCTGATGTAGATTTTATTATTGCACTGGTGAGTGTTTCTGCATGCTCTACGCCGGCTCTTATAGATGCCATTCCATATTTTGTCATGAAATGATGTGTACAGGATGCATCACCGACTGCTATGATCATCCCATTATCACCTAATTTTATTGGACTCTTTTTTACTCTATGTTGTTGTAACGGGAATCGAAGATGATGATTTGTATTGATTCTATCTATTGTTGCTCCAATTTTGTCTAAGCCATAACAAGCAGCTACAGATTGATACCAACATCTTATTAAGATATGAGTCACAATATTTTTTTGTTCTTCAGGAACTTGTTTCAATATTATGTTAAGACAGTTGTCGTATCCTACAGGTATTTCCATTCCTATACAAATACAATGATTGTTTTCATATAATCGTGTTTGCAAAACATCTGACATGCTATTAATATTCATATTTTTTAAGCTTTCTTTGATTTTGTTTAATATAACTGTCCCAAGAGCTTCACCTCCTGGTTCTAAATCGATAAAAGGTTCATCTGAGTCGAACATTAATGTCTGCTTGTCATCGCTTAGCTGTTCATTAAGCTGTTCGTTCAATTTGTTTTCCATTAGTTTGTCGAGTGGTAATACAGATCTAAAATCATCAAATAGATTGATTTTAGTATTAGTGATGTCCATATCCCATGTGCATATACCGTAATATTGTTTTGCTGTTATATTAACGGGGTCTAAGTATCTACAAACTGTTGAGGTTTTCCCGTCTGCGCATACTAAAATATCAAATGATTTGCTGCTTAAATTGTCATTTTCACTGTGTTTGTGCTGTTCTACTATATGATTATCCTTCTCAAAATTTGATTTTCTCATTAGACAAAAACAGTTTCCTCTGTTATCAACTTCCACGTCTATTATTTCTGTCATTGGCAAACATTCTAATTCTAACTTTTTATCCGGGCCAGTAGATTCTAATGATAAGTCAAGGTTCTGTTTATATAATTCTTTTTCTAATTCGTTTATGGAGATAAGCCCAAAACCATCAGATTTTATTATCCCATGTTTAGTATGAAGAGCGTCATCTATTTCCTGTTTAGTTTTCGGAAATAATTTGGTGTACCCTAGTGGCATATGAAATTTTATCCAACTCATTGTTTTTGGATCTAGATTAACAATTTGAATTTGATTGTGATTGATATGTCTATTGTCAACTACTGTGACGTTAGCACCTATTTTATATTGCGATATGGAACTCATTAATCCAGCTAGTCCTGCACCTTCAATACATACATTTATGACTTCTCCCTTATTTTCGTTGTGAGATTTTACTATCCAGTTTAATTGAGCTTCATTAATAATCGGGTGGGTTAATTGATCAATACTACTGATTTTATTGAAGCAGAGGTGCAGACCTTCACTTTTTTCATTGTCTGACCATACTTCTTTGTTTAACAAAAGACTTTTGTCACATCGGGGATAGATTTTTTGTTCGAAACAAAAAAGTAGATATCTTGCGTTGATTATTAATATTAAATCTTTTTTATAATCATTTAAACGATTCAATAAATTTACTGTAGTCTTCGTCTTTTCAGCGCATTTTAATGCGTCTGACTCTGACTCTGACTCTGACTCTGACTCTGACTCTGACTCTGATTCTAATTGATTTATTTTTATGTTTATTTTAGATAAGTTCAATGGAGTTTTGATTTCATGGTTTTCGTTATTCATTATTTCTTCTGTTAATGCTTGCGTTTCATTTTGAAAATTCACAACGCTAAATTTTTTCATGTCGTCATATATATCTTTGAGTTTTTTCCAATTTTTAGTCCCTAGTAACGATTTTTTTTGTGTATATAATATATGGTCTTCAAAACCAATCCCACTAAAAGGTTCACTCATTTTTGCAAATTCGTAGTGCCATTGAAATGTGCAAAATAAAGGATTTCCAGTTATATCTTCGCTTGTTTGTGTACTATCACTATCTTCCCAGTAACGTGAATTAAAGCGAATTTGTACGTCATTGAGCATTTTATTAAATAGGAGATCAGTATATTTTTCATGTTCACTTTTAATCGAAATGTCTGTGTTTCTGTAAAAATTTTTCACTTTACGTTGCAAAAAAAATGTTTTGTGTTTTAAATAACAATGAATGACTTCTCCTGAAATATTTTCACGCAGTACTTTTAAATCAAAAAGTGATTGATAATTTAATTCAAAAAACGAAGTTTCCATATTTCTCATGATTTCTTTTATGATTTTTATAATTCCTATGCTAGATTCGTTTAAGATTGCCATATAATAATATATCGACACTCTTCTGTAGTCGCCCAATGATGCAGCGGCTACGGGTTTGTCAAGAAACTCATTTTGTAACGCTTGGATAGCAGATTGAGGTTGCTGATGGAATGAGTCCAATAAGAATGTATCTTCAAAAATTTCAAAAATGTATGGTGATTTTTTTAATACATTTATAAAACCGGTGTTGTTGTCTGTTGCATCTTTCGAAAAAGACGCTGGCATTATTTTTTTGTGTATTGAACTTAAACTCTGTTTTGGTTTGTTTTTTAATCTCTTTTCAAATTCCTGACACTGTTTGGTGGTATAGATAGATTTACTGGAGTCATATGTGATTATTGAACTGAGATACTCGATTCTTTCATCTGTTGTGTTGCCTTCTCTATGAGATTGGTTATGTAAGAGATGGAAAGGCAATGTTCTATCAGTGCCAGTATCAGTATCAGTATCAGTGGTGCTCTCTTCATCAGTAGTACTAGTGGTGCTCTCTTCATCAGTAGTACTAGTGGTGCTCTCTTCATCAGTAGTACTAGTGGTTTTCTCTTCATCAGTAATGTCAGTGGTGTTGTCTTTGTCAGTCTTACCAGTGGTGTCTTTATTAGTGTCAAGTGCATCACTCTTAGACTCCGTATCAGGTATTATGTCGTTATCTACGTTAGTAGAGATTTGAGAATGACACTCGTTGACAGAATAGGTGAAAAAAGTTGGCTTGGTTAGTAAGCTTGTGATGTGATACATGTGATCTTTTTTATCGCATCTGGCTTGATAAATATTATCTTTTATGTCTTTGAAGAAGGATAGATGCTCATTTTGGCTATCTTCTGGTGCTACTGTTATTGCATATTGTGAATAATTTTTCCTTAGATTTTCAACTGATATTAATTCTAGTTTTCCGGCATCCAATCCAAGGGCGATCTCTGCAGCTTGTGAGTCAACTACCGCAACTTTGTAGTACCCAAATATAATAGATTCCAGAATGTCCTTCACGCTTATTAGTAGCTGTAAAGGTTTTCTTATGGTTATTGAGTCTATGCCTAGAGCTTCCCTTTGGCAACCTAATAATTTTGAAGAGAAAATATGTACTTTCATGTGTAACGTATTCCAAATAATATGATTAAACAATGTACGTAGGCGTAAAGCTTTGCCTGTGTAAAGTAAATAATAATTATTTTCACTCGTAATAAATAATGAAAAGTGGCTCTAACAGACTATTATTATTCAGATGATATTATTAGAAACTTACATTATTTCGTCGCAGATTATAGCAAACGTTTTATCCTGTTAAACTAACAAAATTTATTGGTATTACAAACTATCCTGAAAAACGTATAACGTATTCATTGTTAAGATAAAAGTTCATTTCGAACATAATATTTTCAACCGTATTTGTTAAAATATGACTATATTTTCTGGTCGAAAACATATATAAAAATTCGCGCAAATAGCCACATAGACACACCTCAATTCGATTTCTTGATCACGACGACCTATTGTATGAACGTGTTATGTGGCACAACATTCTAAAGATAATAACAAGGGTTGCAGCTTGTATGAACCGGGCAAGGAAAAAGATCACAAGCCTTGAAAAACACCGCAGTCATGATGGGGATGCAACAAATACCGATGGAACATACACCTTTACAGTAGACACTGCCTCAACTCAAAGTTAAAATCAAGGAGACTCGGTAACAGATACTTTAAGTTATGAAATTACAGATAAATACGGAAACACAAATACTGCTACATTGAGTGCCGAAATAACAGGCAATAACGACGTAACATTTACTGGTAATACCGGTAAAATCACTGAAGATGCACATGACCTAACGTTAGCTGGTGATGTGACTATGAACTATGTGGCTGCGGGCGCTACTCTGGTTGACCATGTTTACACTGGAACATACGGAACATACGGAACAGCGCACTAGAATTCTTTTATTTGACGTTAAAATAACGTGTAAAATAATTTAGAATTAAACTGTTTGGAAAAATGGTTTTTCAGGGCGGACTATCTACTTTTTTTAAAATTCCACTCAATTGGCATGGTGGAGGATTGCTCCTATAATCGCTGATGCTGATGCTGATGCTGATGCTGATGCTGATATGCATGCTAATATTGTAGGAATGAAATATTTTTTTACTCTACCGCACCTACAGACAGGATTTTCAAAATTTGTTTTTATTTTATTGATGTCGATATAAATTGAATGTATGTTGATCCACCCACCTTCATTGTCATAAAATTCTTCTAGCGTGATGGTTTTGTCTCTAAGTCTATTAAGTCTTTCTTGATGTTGTAAGGGTGAATTATTTAATAGTGACTCTGTATAGAAATCATCAAAAGCGGAACGATTGAATAAGTTTATAAGCTCATAGGATATTTCTTGATGGCTTAATCCAGCACCGGGTAAACCAAAGCCTGTAAAATAGGAATGTTCATCTTTTTTATTAACCAACATGACATTAAAGCCGTGTCCGGCACCTCTAGGATGTTTTTCTGTATAATCTTTATGGTTGATAAAATAATAAATGATACCTTCTTTAACTGTCGGTGGAGGGATGTGTTTTGGTGTTAGGGCAGTGTTTATCAGTGAATAATCGTGCGATGCAAAGATGAGCGGTGCTCTTTTTTTGTCAGCTCTCATATTAATGATTAAAGGTGTTTCTGACTTTCTGCTAAATTTCCGATTGAATTTTGTTTGACCCACTAATAAAAGGATTGTATTGTAATAACTAATTTCGTAAGCCATATTACATTCTATGAGGCTGAACATGTTGTTTAATGCTGATAATGCCTCGGTAGCTTCAACTCCTGCTGCGACAATATAGTGCAACCGATCCACATTATCCATGACTGATATCTGTTTATAGATATCCATAGGTGGACAGCCATTTATTGCAAGTTTGATTAAATCACTCAGTATAGTATTTTTATCAGCGAATGGTTTCCGAATTTATTGTTATAGGATTGTACAGATCGGCAGCAATCTGTCGAATACATTGGGCCAGAGTTAATTGTTGTTATAAAAAGTTCATCTGCGGGACTCTCTGATTCGATTAAATTCTGCAGTTGTATGTAACGTTGGTAATAGTTTTGACAAAAAGTAGAAAAACATTTTGATGTCAATATGTTTATATCATTTTGAGTAGTTTCGCCTGAAAATATTGAATAAATAGAGTGGTTTGTTGATGATTTTCGTATTTGTCTGCTTGTTATATCTGGTAATAAATTATGGATAAAATGACTTGTTTCTGTTGTATCATTCGGAGGTTCTTTATTACTGGTTATGGTAATGGAGATAGAACAGTCGTGAGACGTTGTATTTGTGTTTTCTGAATAAAGTGAGTTTAATGGAGTGGTGGGAATGATGATAGTTGATTCCATAATAATAGAAAAACTTAGAGTTAATGAGTGAATCGAATGTCTTATTCAGACGCATTAATTATGAGACTTTCATTAAATAAAAAAGTTCAATAAATATCAGCTGACAGTTTAGATGGCTGTCAAGTGATCGATAAATACTGATCAGCGAAAAACCAACAAAAATACCAGTGGTATAATTCGAAGCACTTAACCTAAGAAAAGGGCGTTAGGTCATTTGACAGAAGCCGATGTTAGGGCAGTGGAGGTTGATTAATACCATGCTCAGAAAGATTTTAGGAGTGCGGAGACTCCGATCAAAGTCTCGACGATTGCACTTATTTTCTTGAATTCAGTATGACGTATGATCTGGATTTATGCGAGTGCGGCATTGATAAAACAAATCAGCAATTTCATTAAACCCCGCGAGATTTATTTCAAAAGCACAAATTGCATATTGCATGGCATTATGCTCTTTTGGCTGATCAAAGTAAGTATCTTTCATGACATGGGCTAATGTCGATAATTGCGAACCAAGCTGTATAAAAAAGCGTTTGTATGTATAGTCATTTGTGAAAACTTCTAGAAACCTTCCTGATTTAAAAATGAGTTCTGGATCGCTTCTCCATAATAAGGGTAATTTTTCAGACATCAATCCTTCTAGAAGATGTTCAATATTGTTATATATGTTTTTTAATATTGTTACTCTTATGTCAGTTTTTATTTTCATGATAGAGGTACCACTGTTAATGGCCTCATTATCTAGCGCCAAGAAGTCAAAAGTTTTCTGCCTTAACGACCACATTTTATGTTGAAAAAATACTTGTTTGATAACGATATTGTCAAATTTCCTATACAATGTATCATGCTTAACCAATAAAGCATCATAATTAATATTTGCTGAGTGAAGTAATTCTTTATACAGACTATTGCGATCTCTTCTTGTTTTGAACATCTCATCATTAACAATTTCATCCGTCATGGTTTGCGCAATAGATACATGTAATACAGATTTATTTCTATTGACGACTGTCCAAACATTGTTGCTATTTTCTTGCACTAATTCTTCTGACTGCGTCATTGAAGGATTAATGCATTCTGTCAAAGTTTCTCTTTTTATATCAATTTCTGACGTTTTGTTCATGCTTAGAAAAGTAGAAGTAGAAGTAGAAGTAGAAGTAGAAGTAGAAGTAGAAGTAGATGGTAAAACTATGTTTTCTATTTTTTCTGCGAATGCTTCAACTTCTTCGGCAACTAAACTTTTTTGTGCTTGTGCTTGTGCTTGTGCTTGTGCTTGTGCTTGTGCTTGTGCTTGTGCTTGTGCTTGTGCTTGTGTTTGTGTTTGTGTTTGTTTTCCTTTTTGTTTTTGTCCTTTTATTGGTGCTTTTAGTGGTGCTTTATCCTTTTTTAATTCCAGAGGGGGAATGTTTTTCTGCGATAGATCATCCGATGATTCACTTAGCATAAGGCTTAGTCTTTCTTTCGCCTGACGGATGAAACAAAGCTGAGAGTGTTGATAGCTTGCTATTGGGAACTTGGTGAAATAATTCTCCAGATGGCTATAAGAGGTATAAGCATCATTGATCTTACCAAGTTGCTCCTGTATTCCGGCAATAGATAGATATAATTCCAAATGAGTGAAAACACATTCATTTAAATAAAGCAAGGCCGACTCAAGATTTTCTTCTATTTTTTTATCTCCATCACTGAGTGTATCTGCAAGCCTTTTATGGAGCAATGCAAGGATCGGTTTTATGTCTCCTGCCATATCTTCCAAGGTTTCAATATTTTTTTTATTATGCATACGGCTAATTTTTTTACTCCCCGTTACCTTGTTGTCCACTAATTCAATGGCTTCTTTAAATTTTTCTTTTGCAATCAATGATAAGAATAAATAAAAATCATTACACTTTATGATTCCTTTCTTTATAAGGGGGAGAGCGGTGTCAACTTCGTCTATCAGATAGAAATATAGTGCGCTACGTGCCGCCCACTCTACAATAACAATGGAATTATCCATATCGCTGAAAATAATATTAGTATTTATTTCCATCATTTCTGCTTTCATTGACAATAGTTTACTTTTTTCTTTATTCATGTTTATCAAATATTGAATCACATTTTCAGGTTTAATAATTTTTGTGTTGATCCAATCAAAATGGCTTATAACTAAACCCGCATCGTGCCATAATCTGATTATATTAGGAAGTAATGTATATTGCGATGAAGACTCTAAGGCTTTTATGAAATGGAACTTGTCACCAACTATTTCACTGTGAATAAGGTATTGTGTGTAAGCCAATCGTTTCTGGCTATTCCCGCATGCTGAGTTAATAAAACTACAAGAAATATCTAGCACGATTGATTTGACAACGTTACTTTTATAATCTTTGCTTTGTGCGAAAGCAGCATTAGCAATAACTTGCATATCAGAAGCATTTAAAACATTAAAAAACCCATTATCTTCAGCCCACTTGGTTAACTTAAGGCATTTTATATGGCCATTCTTTAGACTATGAACGCTAGACTTTTTGCTCGTATCTTTTAGATATAATAGAGTATAAATTTGTTTTGATGTCGTTTTTTTTTCTAGAATCGATTGTACGTAAAATACGAGGTTATTGACTAGACTTCTCATCCAAATGGTGACTAACTGCATAGTTTGATAGTCTGTAAGATTCCCGTGTTTCAACTCATGCTCAATCATCTCTTTGTAATAATATAAATAGCTTACATTTTGATCGTTGATATAGGTTATACCATTATTAGAATGCAGTCGAAACAAATTAAAGCAAGCTAATACCTTTTCTTCAAAATCATTTACTTTAACTGTATCGTTTAACTCTATACGAATATTAAAATACTTCTTGATGCTAATACGCCATCCTGGGGTCTTACGGTCCAAAGAGCTTATTGATTGTGCATTTAAATAATGATAGCCTCCAATATTAAGTTTTGTTTCACTACAAAAACTAGGATCACCTCCACGGGTAATCAAAATATATTTAAAAATTTGTTTTTCTTTCTCATCGTTAAGGCACTGAATTGTTTTATTTGCCATATGATTCATATACACACTGTGATAGGATTCCCTTTCTTTTTCATGCGTTAATTTAACAAAAATATCAGTGTATTTTTCATCAGCGATAGGCCATAGATATAATGGAGATGTCATGTTCGACATATTTTGTAGATATTCTACTGTGCTTTCATCTGGGTCTTTATTTGATTCATCTCTGCTGTCAAGAAACTTAGCTATGTTTGTAGTCGCGAGTTCCTGCTCGCTTTCATCAGACAGCCGAAGACTGGTCTTGATTAATAGCTCTTGTATCTTTAGTGCTATCATCTTCATTTTTATAGCGTGTAACCCTGATTTTGTATGCCCTACTACGATATCCATTTGATCCGTAACGTCCTTGAGATCGTTTTCTGTGAATGTTGATACTGAATATTTTCCGTACAGTAGTATCTTTTTGTTTTCCTCTTTCTCTTTCTGTAGTGAAGAGGCACCTAAAGCTTCAGTAGATAAAACTTCTGCTACACTTCTTTCCACATCGGGCGCATAGGAAATACCCTCACCTCCCACAGCACCCAGTAGCTCGAGATCATGTTCTACAGATTGAACACCCTGTGAGGCCAAATTTTTTCTCTGCGCCTCTTCATAGGGGGGGGCGGAGGATTGCTTAGGCAAAGATAGTGATGGGATATCCATAATTTCATAGTGTCCTTGTTTTAAAATACAGTCATTTAATAGGTATTAAGACCGATGGAGAGTCTATAAAGTTCCGTTATTAATAATTATATGAGAGGCTAACTAAAATAATTGTTTTGTTTGTTATGTCCTGAACCTATGTACGGAACAAAAAATATAAAGGCTAGATTTGGCAAGGTATTCAGAGATATGGGCTGACGCCTATACAGGGTAGTCTATACGGTCTTTTATCCCCACATAGACTACTGTAAAAGTACATGAAAGATGTCATCTCATATAGCAAACGTAAAGTCTCTGGTGTTCGTTTATATATTGCCGCAAGACGCACAATAAATGGGCTTTTGATTGTTGTGGCAACCCAAAAGCCAAGCACAATGATTGAGGACTACTATAAACGCTGGTCGATAGAAACTCTATTTGGGTGCCTAAAAAGTCGCGGCTTTGATCTTGAGTCTACTCATATGACGGATCTAGATCGCATGGACAAGTTAATGGGTCTTCTTGCTTTGGCATTTACTGAGTGTTTGATGACTGGTCACTGGCATTATGGTGAAGCGAAATAGCTACCTTTGAATAAACATTTTCGACCAGCCAATCCTCTATTCAGACTAGGACTAGAGTATGCTTCGTAGAGTGTTGAAAAATGGATGTTCAAAAAATGATCAGATAGACTTCCAAGCTTTGCTTCAAGTTTTGTCCCGTATATAGGTGGCCGATAACACGCCGACCAATGACGGAATGAATATTCCGTAAGAAATAGCTCGGCGTGAAGAACGTTTTTTCCCTGAAAATAAGGACGGTACTGAGTCGCTGTATTGGATTAGAAATGCAAATGAGTTATGGTTCGCAGATCATGCAAGCCACCTGATTTGTATCACATGTACAGGTCTTAGACATGCTCTATAATAAGCGTCAATCTAATTTATTCCACTACTATGTTTTTTTAGTTACTTTGTTGTTATATTGAAGTTAATATTTTTTGTCTACCAATATGATGGTTAAAATATGGATACTTATACAGTAGTTGCAAGTGATGACAATGTATTTGTACGTGATGCATCAGGGAATTTGACCTTAGTTAAAGCAGGCGACACGTTGCCTGCTACCGCTGTTTTTGAAAAAAGTGAAAATGGTCATATTGTATTGAAAGACGGAGATCATACCGTCTCAATCAATACTGTTTCCAGGGTTTCATTGAACAATATTATTGATAATGTGGCTATCAGTTCAGTTGAAGAGCCTGATGATTCCGTGGCTATTAAGGATGATAAGACAAACGTTGAAACGGATGATGTCATTCAAGTCAATAAACCAGTGCAGCGGGCTGATGATGACGAAGTAATACCAGATGACGCCTATGAGGCGGCTGCAGTTGTTGAGTTAAACGGTCTGGAAATAACGGTGGGTGGAGCGAATGGAGTTGATGGTAAACAGCACGAACATTTGAAAGATGGCAGTCCAGAGTCTGCTTTGGGTTCGTTCGGTTTGATGTCTACTGATTTATCGTCATCGTCAACCATACCTGCCACGCCGACAGTCGTTGTTCCGCCTATTTCTAATGCGCCTGTTCTGGTAGTGAATGTGGCAGGCCCAGTACCACCTAATACGCAAATAGTGACGACAATTCCGCCGCATACAATAGGTGGGAGCCCAACCATTATTCACACCGTAGTACCTGTTACAGGCGGGTCTATCAATGTGCCATTACCAACGGGCACAGAAGGACCGATGACACCAAGTGTTGTACTGACAACGCCTTCTGGTTATTCAACTTCCGCTGTAACAGTACATACTGTTGTTGATACCACTGCTCCAACTATAACGCTTGACCCTA
>JAGLCE010000110.1 GCA_023146365.1 Endozoicomonadaceae bacterium | reverse complement strand
TTTATAATCAGGCGAGACCCGACATTTAATGATAGTAAAACATTGACTCAGCTAACAAAAAACAAAATAGAATTTTTGAAAACTGGTGAAGGTAAAGATAAACACTTAGATCATTTAAATACTATGTTAGAAAATGTACCGGATAAAATGAGAGTGGTGGTAAACAATTTTTTTAATAATGATATTTCACAACGTTGGACGGGGCAGGCATTAAGCTTCTTGTCACAAAATAATTAATAAAACTAAACAAGAACGTTTTTAATTAAATGAATCATCAAGGATTTTTCTTTTTCGGGAGAGCGATTCAGAGATGATGGTTGTGCATGTGGCTCTGATTAATCGACAGCTTACCCAGTTTTTTGAACAGGTCAATGATTAAAAACAGTTAGAAGGTCTTGGTAAACCAGCAATTCGTGCTGCCAGCTTGGCTGGGCTTTCGGGGAAGAGCTTCATCAAGTAAATACTGCGTCCTTTTTCGGCTCCCAGTGTATTGGCAATGTATTTGACAAAGGGGCGCTGACTGGGCGAAAGATCATAGCTCTGATAGAAATTCCGAATGGCATTTAATATTTCCCAGTGGGCAGGAATGAGTGTGATGCCGATCATTTGAGCCAGCGCTACCGCAACATCAGGGTTCCAATCATTGAGGTTTTGCAGATAACCCTCTTTATCTAACGGGATTACGTGTTCGCTGATCATTAGGGTGTTCATTCGTTCAATTAAGTCCAGCTCAGGGTGTGTGTATGGGTTTCAGTGAATGCGACGAAGCCGTCATAGTCGACTCGTGTGACCCATTCAGGCAACCGGTTGATCAGGCCGCGTGCGTGGATATCTGGTAACAAGCCTGCAATGGTATGGTGTTCGCTCAGATTTGTCAGTATCTTGTATGTCATGCTGTTGGCAATCAGTGTGAATACGCCGTCTTCAATGAAGAGTAACGTGTCGCCAGGCATTAGCGTAGACCTTGCATGGAACAGAGCTTGGCAGGCATGGGCCGGTTTGTTAATGGTATGCAGTATTGGCATTATGGCTAATCGTTAGCAAGTGAAATTAATCGTTAGCAAATGAAGTTAAAAATTAAAAATTCGATCCTGTTGAGCGAGCCATTCACCAATGGTATTGCGTTGCAGCAGGGCGACAGAGAGTGTTAGATCGCAGGCTTGAAGGCCTCGTTCCTTGAGATCTTCCTCGCAGGCAAAAACGTGTTTAATATCGTACATATCAAGTGCTTGCAGCATGTTTTCAGGGTTTTTTTGGGGCAGATCTTCAGGTGATTGTCCCTTGATTAGCTGATAAATACCGTCGCCCAAGAATAGTAGGCTGGTGTTTTGATCATACGATGCGCAGACCAGAGCAACATCTAAGGCGTCTTTTGTAGCTGTTGAGCCATAAGGGGGGCGTGTATTGATAATTCCGATGCGAGACATTTCAACCTCCAAAGGTGATTAATCGGTCAGACTGGATGGCACCATCGACTAATTGACCTAGTCCAGAGATAGTGAAGCCATCCGCCAGATTGAAATGGTTTTTCTTATAGCGCTCGCTCTCGGCTTGATCGAGCATTCCGCGGCGTAGTGCCGCTGAGATACAGACAACCATGTCTATGTCGTAGTGAGTCGCCAGCTGTTGCCACTCTTGATAAAGATCTATCTCATCCTGAGGCGGTACCGCCAGTGAAGAGGCAGTATGAACGGCATCCTGATATAAAAATACTCGATAAATCGTATGGCCACGATTCAGTGCAGCATGGGAAAAATTTAATGCTGTTTGGCAGGCCTGAGTTGAGTAGGGAGCACCATAAATCGCCAGTGTGTATTGCATTCCTTGTATCCGGAGTTAGCGGGTTGGTACTTGCCAATTCTGTTATGTGACTGTTGTTGACGCGTCCCTACGAGCTAAGTGAGCGAATATTAGCATAACCCAAGGGATTAACAGAGTTTCAGGTAGGTATGAAAAAGCTCTGCATAAACAGAGCTTTTATCGAAGGTAGCGAATGGTTGATTAATCGTCACGAGCACTCAGCAGGTGAAGCAGGGCTGTGAACAGGTTATAGATGTTCAGGTAGAGGGAGACGGTTGCTCGGATGTAGTTGGTCTCACCACCATGGATGATCCGGCTGGTGTCAAACAGAATAAAGCCAGACATTAGCAAAACAATAGCGGCAGACAGCGCCAATTGAGCTGCGGGGGCATGGAAGAATATCAAGGCGATACCCGCAATAACTGCTACGACCAAGCCGACGATCAGAAAACCGCCCAAGAAGGAGAAGTCCTTTCGGGTGGTAAGGACATAGCTGGACAGTGTAAAGAAAACCAGCGCTGTTCCTGCTAGAGCTTGAAAAATAAGGGATGGGCCGTTTGACAGGGTTAGGTAGTGGTTCAGCATGGGGCCAAGAGCTGCACCTAGAACGCCGGTGAAGGCAAAAACAGCCACCAAACCTTTGGCAGAGTCAGCGGTTTTCTGGACAACAAAAATGAGTCCGAAGCCCACCACACTGAGTACTAAGGCCGTCATTCGGCTGATATCCAGTGCCATGGCGATACCGGCCGTCATTGCGCTGAACATGAGGGTCGCGCCAAGCAACATGTAGGTGTTTCTGAGAACACTGTTCATACTGACGTTTACGCCAGTTTCTGGATGTGCGTAGTTTGCAGGTCGATCTGTCATGATAAAACTCCCTAAGTTATCACTAAATTTGTTGAGATTCTCTTGGTAAGGATACCGTTGAATAAAATGATTTCAAGATATACCGTTGACTCTAAGGGAATTTTCAGTATTATTGCCATCGTCCTATTCGTTACTAGGGCTTTGTCGGAGGGATGGCTGAGCGGTTGAAAGCACCGGTCTTGAAAACCGGCGTGGGTTTGTAGCCCACCCAGGGTTCGAATCCCTGTCCCTCCGCCACATCAGAAGATAGCCCGCTGACATGACAATAGTCATGGTTTTATTGCCGAATTCCAAGGTTTTTCATTTTTTAGCCGCATTTCTCTTAGGTAGCACCATATCTATTAATGACATTTCATTCCCGTCCGATGATATCAGTTGAAAATAATTTGTCAATAACGTTTTTTGATAGTTTATTCCATGTCTATGCGTTGATTAGACGTTTCTTGATGGATAAAGTTAAGGTATTGTTAATATTGATCAGTGCTTTCGTAATATTGTTTTTATAGCATCCTGTCTTAATGGTATATGTTTTATGTTCGGCTCTTTGGCGTATATATTTCCTGTTTATAGGTTGTGGTTATTGATTATCTCCGTGCGCACTTAATTAGCCAGATAATAGACACTTTAAGTCTGTGGAGTCGAAATGTTTTTGAGGGAAATATGACCTCATTTAATCGGATGCTTATATCAAGTAGTGATATAAATAAAAAGGAAGTCGCTGCCAGTGGTGGTGACTCGGCGCTTGCATTTATTGCTTGAATCCAGCGAAAGTATTTTCACCTGGTACTTCAGGGTAATTGATATCAAAAAAACACTTTGAGTGAGATTATCGCTGAGGAAGTTAGAGATAAAATAAGCTACTAGTAAGCGGCAAATCAGCATTAATATCCTATTTGATGTCTATTGCATCGAGTATTTTATCTTTTCCTACCGCCTCAACGCCTAGAGCAACTGGCTGCGTATATTAAATAGTGCGATGACACAGAACGCTTTATAGGCTTCGCTTGAGGTTTATCCGCCACCTAGGAAATGTCTATCAGATTTCCTTTTGTTTCCAGCCAATGTTTTCGGTCAGGTGCCCGTTTCTTTGCCAGCATCATGTCCATAACCTGTCGGGTCGTGAGCATGTCTTCGTTGGTTAGCTGAACCAGACGTCGAGTGTCCCGAGACATGGTAGTCTCACGTAGCTGCAGTGGGTTCATCTCACCCAGGCCTTTGAAGCGCTGTACATTGATTTTGCCACGCTTCTTTTCTGCTTTTAAGCGTTGTAGTATGCCTTCTTTTTCTGCGTCATCCAGTGCGTAATAGACCTCTTTGCCGATATCAATACGGTAGAGTGGCGGCATTGCGACGTGGATATTTCCATTGTCGACCAGCGGCTGGAAGTGTTGTAGAAATAGCGCACAGAGCAGTGTGGCGATGTGTAGGCCGTCGGAGTCGGCATCGGCGAGGATGCAAATTTTGCCGTAGCGCAAACCACTGATATCGTCGGAGCCTGGGTCAACGCCAAGTGCTACAGAGATATCATGTATCTCTTGGGAAGAGAGCACTTCACTGGAGTCCACCTCCCAGCTGTTCAGTATCTTGCCGCGCAGGGGCATGATGGCCTGAGATTCTCGATCGCGGGCCTGCTTGGCAGAGCCACCTGCTGAGTCCCCTTCTACCAGGAATAGTTCGGTGAGGGAGACATCTTGGCTGGAACAGTCCGCCAGCTTTCCGGGTAGTGCTGGTCCATGGGTGACCTTTTTCCGAGCAACTTTCTTTGCCTTGGACATCCGGCGCTGGGCGTTGTTGATGCATAGTTCCGCTAGTTGTTCAGCCTGCTCGGTATGCTGATTCAGCCAGAGGCTGAAGGCATCCTTTACCGTGCCAGAGACAAACGCGGCGCACTCACGGGAGGAGAGGCGCTCTTTGGTCTGTCCGGAGAACTGTGGGTTAGCCAATTTGGCGGAAAGCACGTAGCTGCACCGTTCCCAGATGTCGTCTGGTGAGAGTTTTAGACCTCGGGGAAGCAGGCTACGGTATTCGCAAAATTCCCGCATCGCTTCCAACAGGCCTGTGCGTAGACCGTTGACGTGGGTGCCGCCTTGGGTGGTGGGAATCAGATTAACGTAGGATTCGGTGGCCAGTTCGCCACCTTCCGGCAGCCAGACGACTGCCCAGTCCACCGCTTCGGTTGTGCCAGTCAGATGGCCGGTGAATGGGTGCAGGGGCAACAGTTCATAGCCTTCACAGGCCGCTTTCAGATAATCCACCAAGCCGTCTTCGTAGTGCCAGGTGCTAGTTTCTCCGGAGCTCAACTCTTTGAACTCCGTCTGTAGACCGGGGCAGAGCACAGCCTTGGCACGCAGTACATGCTTGAGCTTACTGACAGAAAATTTGGGAAAATCAAAATAGGTGGCATTGGGCCAAAAATGGATAGCGGTGCCGGTATTGCGCTTGCCGCAGGTGTTGATGTTCTCTAGCTCAGATTGCTTGTGACCGTCGGCAAAGCTGATGGTGTACACTTGGCCATCACGGCGAATGGTGATATCGAGCTTTGTGGACAGCGCGTTAACGACGGAAACGCCCACGCCGTGCAGACCACCGGAGAACTGATAGTTTTTGTTGGAGAATTTGCCACCGGCATGCAGACGGGTCAGAATTAGCTCGACACCGGAAACTTGGTGCACTGGGTGGATATCTACTGGCATTCCGCGGCCGTTATCAGTTATTTCTAGCGACTGGTCTGGATGCAGAATGACTATGATTTCACTGGCGTGTCCCGCCAGCGCTTCGTCGACACTGTTGTCGATAACTTCCTGTGCGAGGTGGTTGGGCCGAGTGGTGTCCGTATACATACCTGGGCGCTTGCGCACTGGATCAAGCCCGCTAAGGACTTCAATGGATTCTGCTGTGTAATCGTTAGGCATGATTTTCCTGTATGACATTCAAATGGGTCAGGCTGCTGACCAAAGTGGGGATGAACGATGACAGTCTATCAAAGAGAGGGGTTGTGGGATCTATCTTTTTGTTGATTGTATTGGTTGTAAGGTGGTGTCATGCCATTGCTAAGGCTTGTTCTTAAACGGTCAATCGAACTCGGGGTCGGCGGCGCGGAAATTTTTGAGCCAGTTGGTAACCGTTTTTTCCGAATCGAGCATACAACGATGCCGGTCTTTCTTTGTCATTTGTTGCTTGAGTAAGTAGTTAATGTAATCCACAACATGGGTGTCTTTAGATTTCTCGGCGGCATACCGACAGAGCAAAAGAGATTTTTCTAGCATAGTTTCGTCAATCGAATTGCCCATGGGATATTTAACGGCCTCGTGTGCGAGCTCCAAGAAGTCATTCATCAGAATAGAGGAGCGATAATAGGTCATGAGATCATACTCACTTTTGAATGCGCAAGCTTGGCGTAACGTGCTAGAACGTCTAGAAAATTCCGAAGGGAACCACTGCCAACTCCAGCAGTTTACTTTCTTATGTTGTTGCTTGAGTTCATCGACGGGTTTTCGGGTATTTTTCAATCGCTCATTATAGATAAACCATAACGTATCGCTCCATTGGTCTTGATTATCTACCAGTGTTGTGTGGTCTTCCTGTGGTTTACCCAGACTTTGTACAAGCGGAGGTGCCATAACTGGCTTCCACAATATATCGAGCCATTGATGATGATTATTATTTATCGGTGTTGTTTTGCGTCTATCTATCGGTTTCATTATTGGTTGTGGTAGAATAATTGGCCTCGCTATTGCTCGTGGTTTAGTTGATCTGATAGTACGTTTCTTGGGTTTTATTATTATCGGCGTTGTTGTGGCAGTTGGTCTGATAGTTCGATTTTTTAGAGTCGTTGTCGGTTGTCTAGCGTTATTCGACATGTTTTTTTGTGACGGTTCATTGGGAGCGTGGGGCGTGACGCGAAAGCAGCAAAAAAGAAAGGATAAAATATCCAGCACTTTGTGGAAAAACGCAGTGATGCGTGATGGGGTGGCTTGAGTGGTGCGTGTTGTCGTCATATTGAATCCGAGTATTTCTGAAGATGAAAAAAAATGGGTAACAATACTGTGTTTCCAATAGTTTAATATATATCTTTATAATATAAATAATTGCACGATTATTCTATAAAACCTTCAAGTTTCGTTTACCAGATTTTTTGTTATCGTTAATCTTTGTGATTGTTAAAATGCTGGTTAGTTCATATTAATCTGAATCCCTGACTTTAAAAAGCAAAAATAATGACTTTAACCCCAGACCATACAAGGCCTAAGAGGTAAAATACATCTATCTAAGTATGGGCATTCAACAAATGCCGTCTTCCAGTCGTTTACGTCAGAGGTTTGATGAAGATGCTTTCGCAATGATGCCTCTGATTGATGACAGTCTGGCGGAGGTCGCTGTTAATCTTGATGCCCCCGTCACAGATCTTCCGATTCGGTTGGACAAACACCATCATATTACCCTGGATATTGATGTTTTTAATTTTGAGTCTCACTCCGTGTTCTTAAGCGAGGAAAATGTGCAAGTAATCAAGAATGCCATGGTGCCGGTAGGCAGGGTTAAGGGTTGCCTTATAGTTCATCTCCGTTGTGTATCAATGCTCTCATCGGAGCAGGTAGCGTTCATGATAAACCCTGTCAATGTGAACGAGAGTGCTCTGTTTGGTTGGAGGGGTGGAAATCCGTTATGGAGCACTTTCTTGGCGTCCTGTGGTGTGAGTAAAAGGGTGAAGTGGCGTCACATAAAAATGTTTCAGTGTTGGATTAAGTGTTACGAATTTGTGCAGTTTGTGTAACGAGTTGCACCATTATAGTTATATCGCTGGGGTGAAATGGCGTGACTGGCAGGTCAGTGCGAGGCCTCTATTATGCATGGTAATACCATGAGTAATGACGAGAAAATGTCAAAATTTACATAAAAAGCATGATATTTTATAATACATGGTGTATACATGCGTAATTGTGTGTATAATGACTTCTTGTTAAAAGTGTGATTGTTTCTTTATGAATAGAGTTGATGTTTCGAGTGTAGTAGCTCGCCATATTCTTCCATAAGTAATAACAAAGCTTCTAGCACTGATTGCCTCACTGTGAGGCTACATTACGCAGTTAATATATATAGGATATGATTATGTCTACTACGACTACCGGCACTGTTAAGTGGTTCAATGACGAAAAAGGGTTTGGCTTCATCGCCCCCGAAAACGGCGGACCAGACGTGTTTGCTCACTTCCGCCAGATCGTTGGTGACGGCTTCAAATCTCTGACTGAAGGTCAGCGTGTTGAGTTTAAGGTCACTCAGGGTCAGAAAGGACCTCAGGCCGAAGAAATTAGCCCTTTGTAGAGGTCGTCACTCTTCTTGGAGTGATACAAAAAGGGCAATATCTTCGGATACTGTCCTTTTTTTTGTCTCGATTTTCTCATGCTTGCGTCTCCTACTTGGAACGTGCAGTGCTCGCCTGAAATTCTTGTTAGTCAGTCAATCAAGTGCTTTTTATCAAGCCGACAGCTCGTTGATGCGTCTATAAAGTGAAATGTTCATTACGAGAATTTCGCTGAATAAGTACAGGCATCAGAGTGCGATATCAATTATTTGACCTTTGCGGAAGCAACCGGCAACGTCAGTTTGTGCTTATGTGTATGTTGTCCAAGGGCAGGTTACTTGCATTCTGAAATGCTGACCTCTGTCATTATATAGTGTGCACTGAAAAATTGAAGAATAGCCGGAATGGTTGCTTCAAAGTCATCGAAGGCGTGACTACCACCCGCCTCAATCTGTGCTGGGCACTCAGAATAGCGGCCAACGGCCTGTTGATAATCAAGTGTTTCATCACCGGTCTGTATCAATAGCAGGATGTTATCGGGGCGTTGGAGCGTTCCGATCTCTAGATGACGGAGTTGGTTAATATGCTCCTGAGTTAATTCATAGGTTTGACCGGAGCAATAGTTTGTTTGGGGGCCTAGATAATCTTCAAATAGCTCGTAAGGGCGTACGATTGGATTGATCAACACCAGTTTCACAGGACAGTTTGGATGATGGTCAATAATACTTTCCATCAGCCATGTACCGAAATAACCGCCGAGTGAGCTTCCAATGATGTGAATGGGGCGACAGATACTGACTTCAAGCACCTGTTGCAGTAACATCCGAGCCGTTTCGCTAGGCCACACGGACAGCTAAGGAATCCAGGTGGAGCAGAATAAGTTGCGGGTCTGGATATAGCGCAATAGTGTCTGGGCTTTGTGGGATTCTGGAGAGCTGTTGAATCCGTGTAGGTAAGTGATCAGGGGCTTTACAGAAGCCATACCGTACCTGCAGAGGTCAAAATTCTGAGGCTATGCCATGTAATCAACAATAACAAGCTATCGTAATGTTTAAAAAGTATTTATATGTCAAATTATTGTTAGAGTGAGTCTCTGTTGGGGCTAGGCTTTATTATGAGACGGTACAGAAGATTAGGGAAGATGAGCTCCTGATACGTTTCATTAATTGTCCAAAGGAAGGCTGTTATGACAAATGATAGGGTATGTCGGCATGCGGTGATTTCAAGAATTTCCGATGCCCGTATTGTTGCAGAAATGGATATTTCTAGCAGTATTGCTCTCGATGGTCGGGATGATTGCGTCATTATTGATGTAAAAGTGGCTCATAAGGGATCGCATATGAATGGGGAGACCCACCATAAGCAGCTCTCCCTGCGAAAAGACGGCTACTACAACTTGCCACAACATCTCCGCTCCATCCTGAAGGAAGAGAAACTGAGTGACTCGACACTCTTCAGCAGCCCTATTGAGAGCGGCGGTCATGCGAGTCCTATGGTATTTGACATGTTGAATGCTATTCGCAATCAGTTGAGTAAGGGGTATGAGTGTGTTGATCTTGATCGTTATCTGAATGATGGTCAGTTTTCGACGAAATAAATATTGCTATCGGCGGGTTTCTGAGCGCTGCGTTCGAGCTTGTCGAGAAGAATCGTTGGTGTGTTAGCCATATTCAGTAGTGCCAGGTTCTGGGGAGCCAGCAGTCCTTGCTTTTCCGCATGACGCAGAAAGACAATTAGCTGGTCGTAGAAATGGTCAGTGTTCAGCAGACCGCAGGGCGCTGAATAATGACGGAGTTGAGCCAAGGAGAGCGTATCAAACAGTTCATCCAATGTACCGAAACCACCAGGCAGTGCGATAATGGCAGAGGACAACTCCAGCATTGTGGCTTTTCGCTCTTGCATGGTGTCGGTGACATGAAGAGTGGTCAGCGAAGTATGAGCGCTTTCGTGATCCATCAGCTGTTGTGTGATCACGCCTATGACGTTGCCACCATGTGCCAATACCCGATCAGCAATTTTGCCCATTAAGCCTACTTTACCGCCACCGTACACCAACGTGATGTCACGTTCGACCATCTGGTCTGCCAGTTCCAGTGCCTGCTCAGTAAACAATGGATTGCGGCCTAGATTGGCGCCACAATAAACGCAGAGTGTTTTGATGGATGCAGAGGGTTTCATCGTTATGCTCAAATGAAAAAGAAAAGCACCGAATATCAGAAGTGCCACCATAAAATCAGACGTTCGATCAAGCATTGAGCCTGATGAATAACACGTTAAAGAAAAACAACGAATAAATGTCTGAGGTTATTCGTCGTTGAACTCATTAGTGAGCCACGGTGTTTAAAATTTCTAGGTTTTCTTTGCCTCTACGGATTGCTGCGTGCTAGGTGTAATCTGTAATGTATCAGTGCTATTTGACTTCTGGTTTACGCGGATGCCCTTGAGGATGTTGAGCGCCTGACTCAACTGATAATCGGTTTCATCCAAGGGTTTTGTAGTCTTGATATCGACTTTTTGACCTTTTTGACCTTTCTGACCTTTCTGACCTTTAGTTTTCTTGCCGTTATCATTACTGTTTTCTAAATGCCCTTTAAGATCCGATTCACGGTAGTTCTTGGTACGGGTATGCTCCACGTGTGCTAGATCAACATTGATGTCTGGCTTGATACCTTCTGCCTGAATGGATCGACCATTGGGTGTGTAGTAGAGAGCGGTAGTCAGTTTCAGACCGTACTCTTCATTGGTGCTGAGTGGCGATACGGTCTGTACGGACCCTTTACCGAAGGTGGGGGTGCCTAGCAGCACGGCTCGATGGTGATCCTGCAGGGCGCCGGCCACAATTTCAGAGGCTGAAGCGGAACCGCTGTTAATGAGCACAATCAGCGGAATATCGCCGGAGGTGTTATTGGGTGTAGCGCTGTAGCTGGTGTTGATATTGTTTATCCGCCCTTTGGTGTAGACGATCAGTCCATTGGACAGAAACGCATCGGTCACTTCGACCGCTGCTTGTAATACGCCGCCGGGATTGTTACGCAGATCCAGCACTAAGCCTTGTATAGGCTTACTGCCCAGTTCTTTCTTTAGTGTGTCGATCGCATCGAGCACTTCCTTGCCACTGTTCACCTGGAACCGGCTTAGGCGAATATAGCCATAACCTGGCTCTATAAAATGCTGGCGAACACTGAGCACTTTGATAATGTCGCGGACGACTGTCAGGTTCAGAGGCTTGTTGCTGCTTTCTCGGATAATAGTGAGATTGATCGATTCACCGGGGTCGCCCCGCATCATTTGGATGGCGGTTTTCAGGGGCATACCTTTAACCGGTTTGTCATCCAGCTTGATGATCAAGTCGCCTGCTTCGACCCCCGCCCGCTGAGCTGGCGTCTCATCAATGGGTGCAATCACTCTGATTAAGCCATTTTCCAGACTTACCTCAATGCCGAGTCCGCCAAACTCGCCGGAGGTACTTTCCTCCAGGTTTGCGAATTCACTGGGTTCCAAGTAGGCAGAATGAGGGTCAAGGCCTGCTATCATGCCATTGATTGCGTTATTAAACAGGGTTTTGTCGTCAATATCTTCCACATAAGAGGTCTTAATGCGGTGCATGACCTCGGTGAAGATGCGCAGCTCATTGAGCGGCAGAACCCCTTTGGTTTTAGTTGGCTGTTCGGATTCTGTGGCTGTTTTATTCTCGATAGTGGGTGAAGTGGCTTCATCTGCAAAAAGAGCTTCATCTGCAAAAAGAGAAGCGGTGTACGCACTGACCATCAAGGTCAACACAAGACTGCCTGTTCTTAGCGTGGGTATTAGGCGTCTGGCTGTCATCAAAAGCTCCTGCTTGCTTTATTGTTACCCATGGAAACATGGTCGCCTGGGCTGGGTCTTGTCGATGTACTGTCTTGTCTTGTCGATGCGCTATCTTGTCGATGCAATAGTGGTACAACGATTCTGTTGTCATTTTAAACCAATTAGCTCCCTTTCGAGCTATCGACGATAAAAAAGTATAGCGTTATCGGGTAACATGACAGGTTTGCTGGAATCATTGATCAAAATGAATCATCGGGTCAGCCATTGAGAGGGGTCGATGGGCTTGCCGTTATGGCGTACTTCAAAATAGAGTCCTCTGTCATTATTGCCTCCGGTGGCGCCGCTCTCTGCGATCTCCTCCCCAGCAGATACCCAATCACCGATATTGTGAAGCAAGGATTGATTGTGAGCGTATAGTGTCATGTAGTCATTACCGTGATTCAGAATGATCAGCAGACCAAACCCTTTGAGCCAGTCTGCAAAGATGACTTGACCGTGCCAAGCAGCTTTGACGGTTGTGCCTTGCGCTACCTCGATAAATAGCCCCTTCCAAGGAGTACTGCTGTCGGCGCGATATTGATTGAATCGGTGTTTGAGACGGCCGGTAGTCGGCCATAATAGTTTGCCGCGGGCTGTGGTGATGGGTTGGTCAAAGTTGGGAGTAGCCTTTTTCAGGTTGGCAATGGCGGCGATCAGCTGTTCCAGCTCCTGCTGTTGTGTCTCAAGCTTTAACAGTCGCTGCCCTTGGCTCTTTTCATCACTAACCAGTTTGCCAAGCAACTTTTGTCGTTCGCTATTGCTAAGGGCCAGGCGATCACGTCGAGTGGCCCATTGGTTGTGATTCGCTTCCAGTGTTTGGTTGGTGGACGCCAGTAAGGCTTCGGTTGACGACAATCGGTCGATGGTTTTGCGCAAAGCATCTGCCGCATCATTCTGAGCATCAGAAAAATACTGTTGGTAAGTCAGCATTCGTGTGACGACACTGGGGTCTTTCTGGTTGAGTAACAGCTTGAGTGGCGAGTCCTGCCCTGCAATATACGCTGATCGTAGGGAGACTGTCAGTGCCTGAAGCTTAATTTCCCGTTCTTTTATTAGATCCTTGCGCTGATGATTTAATTGTTTTTGTTCGGCGCGTCCTTTTCGGAGCTGCTGTTTACTGGTGCGAATGTCGCGGTGTAGGTTGCCGATGCTTTTCTCGCTGGTTTGCAGGGCGCTCTCCAGTGAAGAACGTTTCTTCTGAATGCTTTTGAGTGTTTTTTTTAGCGTATTGATGTTTGCATTGACGGCTTCCAGCTGCTGAGACTTGTTCTCATCCTCAGTTGACGTTATCGCATGGGACGGCAGGGTGATGGACAGGCTACCGAGCACCAAAAGCAGCATGAACGCGATGATCAATGTTTTCATGGAATCAATAGATGCGATATTGAGGCTACGAAGCATTGGATGACTTGGGTGAGTGAATGAGATAAAGAATTTTGGCTCTATTGTGAAGGATTTTTGCATGCCGATATTCTACCAGAATATGATCGACTTTGTTGAATTATGCTAAGGTCTAAAATTGGCACTATACTCTTTTTGACGCCTATTTTATTGAGTATTTTCTATTTTTATACCCTATGGACACCTTGCTTACCGGCGGAGTAAGCTGGGAATCAATGGGTCGGACTCGATTGATTTCCCCTATTTGACTTGTTTTTCTATGCTCTTGCGTGAACTGGTTAAACAATAACCTGAATCCGTGACCACTGGTGGCATGACTTGAGAGTTGATTTGTGGCATAGCCACTGAAATACAGACCTGCTGTCGGGGTATAAAATTCGGTGT
>JAGLCE010000011.1 GCA_023146365.1 Endozoicomonadaceae bacterium | reverse complement strand
AGTGATGACGACATTATCGCACTGTACCAAGATCATGCCACCAGTGAACAGTTTTACCGTGAGTTCAAAACCGATCTTGACCTGGAGTGTAATGTCGCCCATACCAAAAGGGTTGTAGCATGAGCAGTCATCATTTAAAAACTCATCCATGTGGTGACTTTATGGACACCAACTTCACCTTTACAGGCCTTTAAGAATAAGGAATGCAGCTATATTAATCATCAGTGAAATCATGGATTCATGATTGTGATTATAGAGTGCGCTAATAATATGATTCTATTTGTAACCAATTGAGAAAGTGCCCTGCTATTAACGGGTTTAGCTGCTTCTGTTGCTTGATCGATAGGAATATCAATGAATGTTTCCGTACCTTTTGGTATTTGATGGGTAGCCTGTGGTTCACTGGTAGTATCAAGTTCTGTCTCACCAGAATACCCTGCTACGGCTCCATCTTCTTGTACTACGCTGATCGGCTTGATAATCGTAATATTGTTAAGTGCCTTTACTTTGAAAGGTGACGAGAATGGAGTGTGATTGTGTAAGTCTGTTAGTTCATCAGTCGTGCAGTGAAGTGTTCCTTCATTTGAAATATTGATTTTTCCTTTGAATGGGTAGTGGCCATAAAATGATGAGCTTGTTACTGCGAAGTTCATAGATGGTTCTTTAGGTGTTTCAACGGTTGCTAAGGGATGGATACTTGGCTGAGTTCTCGGTAATTCAGGAGTGTTGCTCATATATGGTTGTGCTTTTTTAGCGGTTTGTCGCTGATCATCGATAATATTAGGATTGTCGCCCATTATCTGTAGCGTGGTGCAATGATCTGTGCGATAGAATATAGAAGCGTTCTTAATGGTCGATGATGAATGCGTACCATTCCCCTTTGTTTTCAATGCTATTGAGTGAACATTACACGTTAAGTCAAAAATATCTTTAAATTCATGTTGTTTTTTAGGCTTGTCGTCTTTGTTCATGCCTGGTTTTTTAGGTATAGTCGAATCTGGATTTTTGTTTTTATAAAATATTAGTTTCGTAATTCTTTTTTTTGTAGTTACAAAAAAACCATTTGACTTGTTTGTAGATTCATGGCTCAACGTTTCAGGCGATTTGTTTGAAGTATTTTGATTAACTGGTTCTATGTTCATAAGCGCTGTATCAGCAGAATCTGAATCTGAACTTGGTTTAGACTCAGATTCAGATTCAGATTCAGATTCAGATTCAGATTCAGATTCAGATTCAGGAGTAATATTTATTTGTTCAAGTAGCATATGAGAATCTACTTGATCAATATGTAATATTGCTGTTGTTTGCTCAGGAATATCTGTTGTGGCTTGTTCAACGGTTTTATTATATTTGTCTATGTATTCTTTGAATTTATTACGTAAAATTTCAATTCTTTCCATAAATCTATAGTCAGACATTTCATCTGTTAAGCGACGCATATCAGAGAATATTCTTTTAGAAATGAAGTGTGGCATTAAACCTATAAACCCACGCTCAACTACTTCTGATGCCGTGCGTAGAAAATGATATGTGATGATTCCTGCTAGATCTCCCCATAGATTTTCAACGAATACAAATTCCGACGCATTGTTTGGTATGGTTACGGTTATTGTATTGATACTTATATGTCTTTCTAAAAGAATGTGTCTTTCTGGGGGCGCAGCGTCAAAAGAGGGAGGGATAGAATCATCCAATAAAGGCTGTATGCTAACATCGGAAAAGTCTGCTCTAACTTTTGGAAAGGACTTGGTTGGGTCACTAGAAGGTCGATATATGGATATACGTTTGACTGTCGCAGATGTGTTAGACGCATCATATTTATGCTTACCACCTGCATGTTTATCACTGAATATATTTGTTAAGTTACCCAGTAAAGTAAATGCGTCGATCAATCCTAGTCCTTTTTTAAGATATTTATGTAGCCTTGGGGTTATTGGATCCTTAGAATTAAATTTGATTTCAATAGCTTGTGCTTCTACACATATTGTAAGCGATAACGATTGATGTTCTTCTTGGTGGTGTATATCAGACAGTTCATCTTCAAATCTCTGCTTTAATTGATCAATATCAGGTTCGGTGCTAAAAGAGTTAATTTTTCCATCGACTCGTACGGTGGCGGAAAAGTCAAGTAAAAAAAGTAGATCATTATTTTCTCCTCCGAGTAACTGGATGTCCTTTAATGTTAGCTTTATATTCTCGCCAGATAACGAGAAATTGGACTGTTTACATTCAAAATATCCAATATTTATCTCTGGAGTCTGATGTTTTGTTGTGCTAGTAGGTTGTACATTATTGAATTTTTCACATTCTAATTGATACAATTTTTTCATGTCATTGTTAAATGAAACGATTGAATTTATTGTTTCACTATTATTGGAAGAGTAAAAGGATTTATGCTTATCTGGTAAACAGTCACTTGGAGCTTTTTTATCGGCTATTACAATAACTTCTACCAGTGAATTGAGTGCTTTTTTTATAATCTTTTTATGAATATTTTCAAAATAAGTTAATGTGCGATTCCTGTTTTTTTGGGTTTTGGGTTCTGTTATTACCTTTGGAGTCGTCTTTGGTATGGCGCCGGATTCTTTATCGATCTTTTGAGTGGCATTTTGTTGAACGAAAGATTGACTACTCTCAGTGGATACTTTTCTATTGAGAATAGATGATTCAGGTGTTTTAGCCCTAGAACCATCAAGTTTTTCTTTTTCAAGTAATGTGGTTTTTTGAGAGATTTCAGTATTTTTTTTTTCACACACGGCAAAGATGTTGTTGTTTTTTTGTTTGTCTTTGCTGGTGGATTTATTGAGCTGAATCCGTCTGATGGAGCTGTAAGATGCTGATTGATCTCTGGGAAATTCATTGATTATGTCCAAAATATATAAATGTTAAGTACGAAAATACAGATCTCATTGTATGATATTAGTGAATAGGTTTTCTATGACTAAAGTGTCAAGTATGCCTAACTATTTCCCATTCAATAATCAATAATTCATTAAATATTGTTATTTGAATTCATAACTACACAAAATCTATAAGATAGAATACATCTTTTTTATCATTACAAGGCCAACTTTTTTCGTTAATAGGCAAAAGTGATACGCTCATTCTTTTCGCTGGCCGTAACCCTCTGGTTAGCGATAACAATAAATGACAATGATCGCTCTGAAGGTGCTAAATTACGTCTATATTAAGGGTCGCTTACTCATAATGGAGTGCTCACTATGCTTTCAACCGAGAGATTTACAGGACTATACGGCATCACAGACAGCACTCTAATGCCTGATGATGACAATCTGCTTGCGAGCGTGGAAGCGGCTCTCCGTGGAGGTATGCGGATCCTTCAATATCGAAATAAAAGCACTGATCAGGATAAAAAGCTACAACAAGCCTGTCGGTTAAAAGCCCTCTGCAAGCATTATCAAGTACCGTTGATTATCAATGATGATATTGAACTTGCTGCATTCTGTAACGCCGATGGCGTCCATCTCGGCGCCGAAGACGATTCTATAAGTGATGCTCGCACCCGCTTGTGCGAAAACACTATTATTGGCATTAGTTGTTACGGCTCATTGGAACGCGCACTGATCATGCAAGCCAATGGAGCTAATTATGTTGCTTTTGGTGCCTGCTTTGCTTCGCCGACCAAGCCAAATGCACCGGTTAACGTCAAGCGCGGCCTGCTGAAGGAAGCCAGTAAAACACTGAAGATACCAATAGTAGCTATTGGTGGTATAACACTGGGTAATGTGTCGGATATCGTCTCACAAGGGGTAAGCATGGTGGCTGTCATTAGTGATCTGTTTAGCGCTGATAATATTGAGGCTCAAGCTCGACAGTACAGCCGGTTACTCAAAACCTTTGAAGTTTATGAACAACCTGTGATTGAGAAGGCGATGCAATGAATCGCTCAGAATCTCTGTTCCAGCAAGCACAGCGGCATATTCCCGGAGGCGTTAACTCGCCGGTTCGCGCATTTAAGGGAGTCGGAGGAACGCCGATCTTTTTTCATCACGCAGCAGGCGCCTGGATGTACGATGAAGACGGCAAGGGATATATCGACTATGTCGGTTCATGGGGGCCTATGATCGTCGGGCATAATCACCCGCAGGTTATTGCCGCCGTACAGGCGCAGGTGGAGCTGGGGCTGAGCTTTGGCGCACCGACAGCCATCGAAATATCCGTGGCTGACAAGCTCTGTGAGTTGGTGCCATCCATGGAAATGGTGCGGATGGTCAATTCTGGCACCGAAGCCACCATGAGCGCCATTCGCTTGGCCCGAGGCTATACCGGCCGTGACAAAATTATCAAGTTTGAAGGCTGTTATCACGGCCATTCCGACTCCCTTCTGGTCAAGGCCGGTTCTGGCGCCTTGACGCTTGGCGTGCCTGATTCTCTGGGAGTGCCGGCTGATCTCGCCGCACATACCATCACCCTGACTTATAACGATATCGAGAGTGTTTACAAAGCTTTTGCCGAGATTGGCGATAAAATCGCTTGTGTTATTGTGGAACCGGTCGCGGGCAATATGAACTGCATTCTACCTGTGTCTGGCTTTTTGGAAGGACTTCGTGAGGTCTGTGATGAGCATGGTTCTGTGCTGATTTTTGATGAAGTTATGACCGGCTTTCGGGTTTCACTGGGTGGCGCCCAAGCATTTTATGGTGTGATGCCAGATCTGACCACGTTGGGCAAGATCATTGGCGGTGGAATGCCGGTCGGCGCTTTTGGCGGTCGGCGTGAGATTATGGAGTATATTGCACCGCTCGGTCCGGTCTATCAGGCGGGTACCTTGTCAGGCAATCCGGTTGCCATGTTTGCTGGCCTTACCGTACTGAACCTGATCAGCGAGCTCGGTTTCCACGACCAGGTGACCGCACGGGTCATCCGGTTGCTCGCTGGATTACAGGCGCGAGCTGATGCAGCAAATATTCCATTTACCGTCAGTCAGGCTGGTGCTATGTTCGGCCTGTTCTTCACTGATCAGCCGCATGTAGAGCGTTTTGATCAAGTCATGCGTTGCAACAGCGAGCGATTTGGGCACTTTTTCCATGCCATGCTGGATGAAGGCATCTATCTTGCTCCGTCTGCTTTTGAAGCTGGATTTATCTCTAGCGCCCATGGTGACACTGAGATTGATAAAACTCTCGCTGCGGCGGAAAAAGCCTTTGCCAAAATTGTCTGATGCCCGAATTGGTTGTCTCCGTCATGAGGTTATTGGCTAGGTATCGGTGGCATGGGAAAGGGGGTAACATTCTGCCTCTTGGTCTTTATGACCTTTCCCTTGCCCTCTTTTTAACCTGATCAATATGAATGATCGAGTGCATGGGGATGAAGCTTTTATTTACGTCCTCAAACACGGCTTTACAGTTTTTCTTCAGAAGGGCCCACAGCCAGCTGGGTGCGCTCCAAAGATAAAGCCTGCCACCTCGATGAAGCTATACATATCACTTTGCAAAACTTGCTTGACGTAGAGCTTGTAGATTTCACCTTGATCACGAAAAACAACTCTGTATATCTGTTTGGTTGTCATAATTCTGCTGTTCAGTAAAAGCCGTTTCATCATGAAACAAAGAGAGGCATAATACCCATAACAGTAGTCGGGAAAATAACCCATGTTACTCTCGCTAGACTTGGCAGACGTATTAGGTAATGGATTAACCTGAATGCAGAGCGGCACTACCCATAACCAGGTATTGTCAGTGCAGTACAATAATCACTGTTCATGGAGTATCAACTCTTCGCTGTTTACCATCGGATATCATAACGCGCCATAGTCGTAATGAGTTTACAGTTCCTTCAAAAGTGCTTGAGCTTCGATTCTACGCATTGCCAGAGATTGATATAAGTTGTTTGATAATCCGGAAAATATTCGTAAAGTGATCTACACGATTAATGTTATTGAATTGATCAACAGTGTAATTCGTAAGTGGTAAAGGACCGTAAACTTTTTTCCGACGACAGCCCTGCGAGTAAATCTGTCGTTTTTGATGTCAAAGCAATGCCGAAAAAATGGAGGATGTTGGTGATGAGTTGGAAAATGTTGGTGAGTTATTTTTTAATAGAAACTGAGTGCGTATATTAATAGTGCGATTACACAGAATTATTTACAGGCTCGTTGTGAACGCTACCGTTATTTTAAGGATTTTAATGTATTTGGTTAGCTTAAGTGTCAGAGTTTTATAGCCATTATACGATGAGTATTATTTTAATTTAACGCATTATTTCACATCAATAGTGCGCCAGATTAAATTTAGACTAATACCATTAAACGGCCATCTGGCCGCCACCCATAGTCATCATTAGCTGCTGGTCAGCGGAGGCACCTATTACGTTACTTTTAGCCGCTTCCATTTGCTCTTGTACTTCTGCTAATGCTTCAGAACTCTTCTCCATCTCTCTAGCAGACGTAGAAAACCATTTCCCGAATTCTGAATTACTCATTGGCCCATCCCCGCTAACAGCTGGAAAATTGCCATCTGCGTCAGGTCCTACTGCCGGAGTCAGGAAAATGCGTTCCAGATCCATCAGGGGAGGGGGAGGCTCCGACACCATCGTACTGCTTAGTGAATCATGCTGCTCTTTGGTAATAACTCCACCTGATAACATAGTATCAAGCTCGGTTTGCAGAGACGCTTTCCCTTCATTGCTTATCAGACCATCTAGAGCAGCCATCTCCTCATCATAACCCCCTTGATCGATCATACCTACCTTTAACAGCATATCGAGCCCCTCCTTCCTATCCTCTATCATCTCATCGTCCATCGGCTTGCCCCACGGCCCAGTTGAAACCGTGGTTGCCTCATCATAGTGGTCTAGAAATGTATTGATACTCTGGGCGCCCTCTTCTCCGTAGTACTCAGCCTGCAGCTCGTTAATTTGACCAGTCGCCCCCCCGCCGCCAGCCCCGCTTTCGGTAGCAGAAGAGGTTATCTCCGAGGCTATGAGAGCAATCCCTACCACCGGTATAATTGCTCCAATAACTGCCATTACAGCATCACAGCCACCACTACTCTCAGCCGCTGCTGCCTTTTCTGCAGCCTGAGCCTCTAGAAGGTCATTAACTGATTTTTCCTGTGACTTTATCGTATCTTGAATCTCGTCAGCTTTCGATTGAGTCTTAAGCTCTTCAGACTCAGCATTTAATCCACTAATAACAGACTCCATCTCATTCGGTGTTATTGTACCCAAAAATGCTGTGTTGCCGTTGGGTGCCGCTAACATTGAGGTATCACTCATCCCAGATGTTGTAGGAGCTGTGTTGAGTGCAACGCTTACAGTACCAGCAGTGTTGATATTACCAGACTTGACTCCAACTTTAGCTTCATCTGCTTGTTTTACTTTTGCTTCCGCGTTTGCTGCGGAAGTATCCATCGGTTTTATAGGTTGATTACCTGCTCCAGAAACGCTTGACATTTTATTCTCCTGTACTTTGAATTGATAAATTAATTTGTTCGGCTTTCAAACGCTCTTTAGTTAACGCCGGATTCTTGTCAATCACTTTAATTGCATGATTTATAACTGTCCTTGCATTATCTGCATTCCCTAATGATCTATAAGCAGTCGCTAATGCTAGCAAGGTATGAGGATTTTTATGATCTAAATCTAATGCCTGTTTAAGCAACTTAATAGCAGTATCGCCATCTCCTAGCTCATCACGACAACATGCTAATCCTGTTAGGAAACGGATATCTCTATGATTATGCAGACATAAAAACATGAATAAGGGTTCAGCTTTATCTAATCGTCTAGTTTCATAATAATTAAACGCCATAAAATAAACAGCTTCGAGTATTTCTTTATTCATATTTTTTATTTCTGCTAAGGACTTCCCATCCTTTAATCGTCCCAGCATACTTAGGTTTGTTCCCATAGCATCTAGCAGTTTTCTTATTCCTGACATTTTTAAAATTCCAATATTTGTTTGTTTTCTTGTTAAAAAACAATTTTGTTACTTTACATAAGATTAGTATATATTATTGTTATGGAATAATTGATGGTATGTACAATAAATATTGGCTGGAAATGGAATTTAATAATAAGTAGAATGTTGATTAGCCATAACAAAATATATCGCTACACGCTGTAATCTAACGGTATCGGCCAGATGGATCTATTGATTCAGGTTATGGTGATGAAATATTTCATTACTTACGCCCCCAAGTAAAGCCGCTATATATTAGTATCGATGACAAGGATGTATTTTGAAGTACGCTTAAACAACGCTATTGCAAAATAAGGTATACGACGAAGATGTCAAAAAAACAGCCATTTTTTTGGCATATGTGGAGTTAGAATGGAATGTACCTGAATCCGTGACTTCAAAGCAAAAATAATGACCTTAACCCCAGACAGGACAAGGCCTAACAGGTAAAATACGCCCATCTAAGTATTTCACTTGCAGGGTGAGTTTTCGTGAAATTGAAAATAGAACAATCTGACACCGAATTTTATACCCCGACTGCGAGCCTGTATTTCATCAGCTATACCATAAAT
>JAGLCE010000109.1 GCA_023146365.1 Endozoicomonadaceae bacterium | reverse complement strand
TCTGTTTTGAAGTCACGGATTCAGGAATAACTCTACATTAACAAATAATATTTATTTGAAACTTTTTATCACATTAGTAGTCTCTTTAATTAATGAGAGGATCCTTTTGTATCCTCTATAGTTTACATATCAATTTATGTACTTTAAATTTAAACGTCGAGATTAATGGTTATGGAAATTACATTTTCTAAATTTGACTGTGAGCAATATATTAAGTATAGGGAGTTAACCTGTAAATTAAGAAGAGGAAGCATTGGCAGCCGTTTTTTTTCAGCTATAGGTGTCTTTTTTCGTGGAAAGAAAGTTATCTTGAGCGAGGATGAAAAAGACATGATAAGGGTAGAAAACAATAGGCTATATAATAAGCTAAAAGAACTTCAACTATTAGATAGAAAAGTGAGCGTGTTTTTTAATAATGATCTATACAATGATGGCGATGTTTGTTTTTATGATGAGTCGTTTATAGTTAATCAAGAAACTAGCTCCAATACTAGCTCCAGTAATGGTTCATTGGCGGAACTTGATACTGAATTTTTACAAATAGATGATCAGCATCGTAAAGAGAACTTGTCAGAGAATGAGGACACTACTGAAATTCTTGACGACGGTAATCCTCTAACTGAGACACGTTATCCTTTAAACTTACAAGTTAACAAACATCGTCGTGAAACAATAAAACTATTGCTAGAAAGTGGAGCTTCATCGACAGGATTATCTGATAATGGAACTACCTTTTTTTCAATGGCGGTTGAAACTGGTGACACTAAAATAGTCAAAACTTTTCTGAAGCAGGAAGCTGATATCAATTGTATTGAAAAGGTAATGCCTTTTTTCAGAGCCATTAGAAATAAAAATTACGAAATGATACACTACCTATTGAAAAAAGGAACCAATATAAACAAAGTAGGAGGTTCAGGAAATAATGCACTTGGAGAGGCAGTTAAAATAAATGATTTAAAAATGGCTAAATTTTTACTAAGTAATGGATCTAGGATAGATATAGGAGCAACCATTGATGACTTTGCTTTATCAATAGCGATTAGTACCAGTAATTGTGATATGGTAAGGATGTTCATGAGCCAGTATGAAACCAACAATTTATTGTATGGCGGATGGATTGATGCTAGGGAATCGGTTATGGTAGAGCCGGCATCGCTGCGGAATTCAGGCAATGAGATTAATTATAAATTCCTTAATCTGGGTATCGTTTCTGGTAATCTTGACATGGTACGATTGCTATTGAATATAGGTGCTGATAGAAATGGTGTAATAAACAAACAAACTCCTCTCGCATTAGCCGTTGAAAAAAATAACATTGATATTGTCAAAATTTTGCTGAAGGACAAGGAAGGTATTGATATTAATTTTGGATATAAAATAAGTCAAGAAAAAACACCACTAGAAGTGGCGGCGATGTCAGGTAATTGTCCAATGATGAGTTTTCTAATTGATAAAGGTGCGCGTATAAATTATTCTTCCTCCTTCCATCTATTCGTTAATCCTCTTATATGCGCTATACGAGGAGGGCACTTTGACGCGGTCTGCTTATTGCTGAGTAAAGGGGCTAACATCTATGAAGGAGTAGCTCATTGTTGGGATATGCCTGCTTCATGCGTGGGTGGACCACAAAGAAACTTCACGGCTATAGAGGAGGCTTCTGAATATGGACATCGCCATATACTTAGACAGCTAATGGTATACTCTAGTCAATACACAGAATCAGTAGAGAAAGAGATACGACGTCAATGCTGTAGGCAGGCTATATGGCTTGCTACACTAAACAATAATCTGGGTATAATAAAAGATTTGTGTGCCTACGCTTATATAGAAATCGAGAATCTTGTTAATAGCTCTTTGTTATTAAAGATGGCCGCTAAGAAAAGATACCATGAGATAGTGCTCTATCTGTTAATGAAAAACGTTGAAGTAAACGATGAAGCAGTAAGCTCTTTGATTAATGATTGCTGTAATATTAAAGCTGGTGAAAGAGTTATTTCAACGCTTGTGAACTTGAGTATTATAGCTTTTGTAAAAGGTAATGGCATAACAATAAAGTATATTGCTTCAGACGAAGTGGCGTCGTTACTACCGAATAAAATAATAAGTATGATAAAAGATTGCGGTGACTTATGTCCTGTAATCCGTTGAAATAGTGCTTGAGCAAGATAGGAAATCAATGGGATTAGACTCGATTGATTTTTAACGTTATCTAATAACCTATATTGGCGTTTATCTTATTCCATGAAGCGTTCCAATGGATAGAGTGCCTCGCTTTGTTATGGTTGATCATGTGGTACCAGTCTTCGGTTTGTTTTCCACTGCCAGGCACAGGAGTTTCTCGTTGTTTAGCGTGGTTGCACCAATGGTAGAGGGTGGGCTCTGATATTCCTTCTTCCTTTGCGGTATTGACTGATTGTTTGGGGGTAACCTCTTTCCTAGTACAGCAACCTTATGCTCTTCTGAATAACGGGGCATGGATTCCTCTTTCCGCCCCCTGCTCTCTATAAATTAACCCGTTACCGGGAGGCGACAACTATCCTGACACAGGGGGCAGGGAGGTCAGGTGAACTGAGCTAGATTATGGCCGGTCATCTCCGTAGGCTGTTCGTCATCCATCAGTGCTAGCAGGGTGGGTGCTAAGTCAGATAAAACGCCTCCCTCGGTCAGTGTCAGATGGTTGGGGCCAACATAGATTAGCGGTACTTTTTCACAGGTATGGGCAGTGTGTGCTTGTCCGGTGGACGGATCGACCATCTGCTCGACATTTCCGTGATCGGCGGTGATCAGGCACTGGCCGCCGTTTTGTTCGAAAGCTTCGACAACCCGCGCAATGCAGGTATCCACGCACTCAACGGCTTTCACCGCGGCATCGAATACGCCGGTATGGCCGACCATGTCGCCATTGGCGTAGTTGCATATGATCAGGTCATAGTCGCCGCTGTTGATGGCTTCGATCAGTTGGTCGGTGAGTTCTGGTGCACTCATTTCTGGTTGTAGGTCATAGGTGGCTACATCGGGTGAAGGAATCAGGATGCGAGACTCTCCCGTGTAAGGCGCTTCGCGTCCACCACTGAAGAAAAAGGTGACGTGGGCATATTTCTCGGTCTCTGCGATTCGTAGCTGGGTTTTACCCAAGCTGGCCATGTATTCACCCAAGGTGTTTTTTAGGGGTTCTGAAGGGAAGGCGCAGCGTGCATCAATGCTGGCGGCATAGCGGGTTAGCATGACGAAGCCCGCCAGTTTAGGGTGCTGTTCTCGCACAAAACCGTCAAACGGTTCGTCGACAAAGGCACGGGTGATCTCGCGGGCGCGGTCTGCGCGGAAGTTCATGAAGATAAGGGCGTCACCGTCGTCGATAATGGCGGGTGTGGCACCAGAGGGAATGATGGCTGTCGCCTTAACGAACTCATCATTTTCTTCTCGATCATAGGCGGCCTGTAAGCCGGCTAGGGCATTTTCAGCGGTATACATCGCTTTGCAAGCAGTTAGTAGGTCGTAGGCGCAGCGTACACGATCCCAGCGATTGTCCCGATCCATGGCGTAATAGCGACCAATCAAGCTGGCGATGCGACCGACACCTAACGCTTTCAACTGCTCATCGGCTTTAGCCAATGAAGGTGCAGCACTTCGTGGCGGAGTATCTCGGCCATCCAGAAAGGCATGGAGATAGATAGCTTTGGAGCCTCGGGCGGCAGCCATGTTGATCATGGCAAAGATCTGATCTTCGTGGGAGTGAACGCCACCAGGTGATAGCAGACCTATGATATGAACGGTTTTGTCTTGATTGACGGCGTGATCAATGACATCGGTCAATACGGGGTTCAGGGTAAAATCACCGTCTTGGATAGCCTTGTCGATTCGGGTTAGATCCTGATAGACCATTCGCCCTGCCCCGAGATTCATATGACCGACTTCGCTGTTGCCCATCTGTCCCTCTGGTAGTCCAACGTCGTTGCCAGAGCTTGATATCAGCGTATGGGGGCAAGTTTGTTGCAGTCGGTCGAGTGTCGGGGTGCGGGCGGCATGGATGGCATTGGATTCAGTTTCTTTTCGATCTCCCCAGCCATCGAGGATGATCAGAGCCGTGGTGTTTCGATGGATCGTCATGTTGGTCGTATCCGATAAAGTAAATTGGTTACTGATTTTACTGGGTTATCACACTTTTTGTCATGATCTGTATGACAAATGTCATAACAAACGGTATTTAATGGGAATCTCTAAACCATTAGAAACCTCAACATAACTCAATAAAGGTGATCATATTTGGGTGAAATGTGACGCCAGTGAACGCCCTAAGAGTTGGCAGACGCTATCACGGTCTCGAATTTGGAGCTCTGTCTGATTCTCCTACAGGTTATGAATCTGCTGCAAGGACAAATGACGACAGGACGACGGATTGTGTGGGTTTTGAGAGGATCCCTAATGAGGCAGAAGTGACCGTTATTATGTTGCGGTCTGGCTGCTACCGTTTTATTGCCCCTAGCCTCTAGCCCCTAATCGTCCCTTTTGGATGAAATTAAGGGGTTTTGTGGATGAAAAAGTTTCACTAGACTGTATACTTGTGGCTTTCTTGTCAGTATGTGAATAAATGCTTCTATGGAACAATTTATCGAATTTGCCATTAATCACCCAGCACTGGTCGGTCTGTTTGCTGCCTTGGTGGTATTGCTCATTTTCTTCGAGATGCGCAAGGGGGGGCAGGGCGTTACTACCCAGGAACTGACTCAGCTACTTAACCGTGAAAACGGGCTGGTGCTAGATGTCCGAGCGAAGAAGGAGTTTGGTAAAGGGCATATTGTTAATGCGATCAATCTGCCGTTCGCCGAGATGAAAGAGCGCTTGTCCGAGCTGGATCAGCATAGGGAACGTCCGATGGTTGTGGTGGATGCCATGGGTCAGCATGCCGGTACTGTGAATAAGCAGTTGCAGGATGCCGGGTTTATCAACGTCAAGCGTCTTAAGGGCGGCCTGAATAGCTGGCGGGGTGAAAATCTGCCGCTAGTTACGGTCTGATAACCTGCGCGTTCTATCAAGAAAGCCATGCAAAAGATCACCATATATAGCTCTGACTACTGTCCTTTTTGCCAGCGTGCGTTGGCGTTGCTGGACAGTAAAGGGGCGACTTACCGGAAGGTTAACGTCGATGGTCAGGCGGCCGTCAGGCAGGCAATGGTTGAGCGCGCCGGACGCACTTCGGTACCGCAAATATGGATCGGGGAGACTCACGTCGGGGGGTATGATGATCTCTATGCCCTGGACGCTGCTGGTAAGTTGGATGAGCTACTGACCTCATAATTGACCTCTCTCGAATGTATTGTCCAGCGTTCTCTAGCAGGTGATTTTTATAGCGCGAAATGATTTTACAAGTAAGGAATTCATCATGGCCGACAATGACAATGACAATGACAATGACAATGACAATGAGAATGAGAATGAGAATGAGAAAAACCAAGCGTTGCAACCACAGTTTGCCCTACAGCGTATTTATGTGAAGGATCTTTCCTTTGAATCACCTAAAGCGCCTTTGATGTTTAAATCTCAATGGCAGCCGGAAGTGACGCTGGACATCAATACCACCCATGTCGCGCTGGACGAGAAGGGTTTGTATGAAGTGGTTTTGTCACTGACCGTGATCGTGAAGAATGGCGAAGATACGGCTTTTATTGTGGAAGTGGAGCAGGCCGGTATTTTCATGATCCTCAATTTGGAGAGCGCACAGTTGAACCACACGTTGGGGGCGTTTTGTCCGAGCATGCTGTTCCCTTATGCTCGGGAAACCGTGGATAATCTGGTTAATCGTGGCAGTTTTCCCGCACTGCTGCTGGCACCGGTTAACTTTGAAGCGTTGTATGCTCAGGCCATAGAGCAGGCGCAGCAGGAAGTCGCCGATGAGACCGTACAATAATTCATAAAAACATATATTAGGCGGCCATACAGAGTCGCCTGTATGTTGCTCCTCGCTAGCGTGATTTTTAACACATTAAAAACGACAGAAACTCTTTTTATAAAAGGGTTGTAGTGTTAAAGATAGTTATTTAAAAATTCACCGCCTAAACGGTAAATTATCCAGATAATTAACTCCACTTTTACAGGTTTTTAAATACAAACCCTGCAGGCATATTATTCATGATTGAATCATGCATATGGATTAGTCCAATAAATAATAAAAAGTTCACAGCCACAATATTTATATTTATTGTGGCTCAATCAATATTCTCAAGTGACTTGACTCCTTTTTCTTCAAAGAATTTGGAATGACTACAGCCGAGAGATAGCAGCAAACAACCTCACTCTATGTGTGCCTGCCCTGCACCACAACCTCAATTATCTGCTCGCAGTTAGGGCACAGATCATTTACTGAGAGAGAGTGTTCTTTACAGTGAACTATGTGTGCTAGATTACCGGCGCCGTGCAAATAGAGAATAGAAGCCATGTTTATACAGGACGCATACTGGCATTTTCTTTTTTCTTTTAATTCCTCGTTTTCGGCAATTAGCTCCTCCGGTGATTTTTCATTTCCAATTGGTGCTTGTGGCTGCGCTTGATTACCATGATTCCAGGTAGGAGGGACGTTATGCCTTGATGCTATTTCTCTGTCATATGCAGCCGTGCTATCAGACAAAATTTCTTGCAGTGTCCGCGAAGTATCAGTCTCTGTTGAATTTCTAGATACCAACTTGTTGCAAGTGTTAAGGGAAAGGTTCATAACTACATTCACCCTCTCATAGCCATCATCTTCATGATCTGTTGGACTAATGACTACTTCCTTGGAAACATCTAATAAATCTTGAATTGTTTCTTCATTAGGCCCCTCTGGATGTAGCGCTATAAAACGACTGTGATTTTCAGGGGTAACAATAATAGTCATAAGAATCGGAATCAGTGCATTGTATTGAGATATTATATCTGCAAACGATTCGTTTGATTCATTTCTATACACTCTATTCCAATAAGGCGTACTGATTTCCCGATCTCCATGACAATTATCAATTCTTCTCTTGACTTCTTTTATTTTTTTATTGCTTAGATCTATTAGATCAGCCTTCGACTCTATATTGCATAATTGAGAAGGTGTCATTGGCTGATAGGAAAGAAGATGAAGTATAACTTCTAAGTTTCCTCTATCTATTGCTTCTGAAATATCGATATCTGTGTTGTTACAATGCCTAGCGATAAGATCTAATGCCTCTTGCTTTATACAGCTTTTTTTGGTTTTTGGTGTTGTCGCTAAAGTATTTGCTGCGCCACTGTTTCCTTGGTTAGCACTTGGCGGTGCTTGATGTGATACTTGTGGTTGATTTGCAATGGCCTGAACATTGTGAGCAGGTGCGGGGGAAACCGTGCGGCCACGTATTTCCACACCAACTGCATTAAAAGGAGAAACAACGGTCTCTTGCTGCTCTAATCCACCTTCTCTTACAAAATCAATCATCTGATTAATAAAATTAGTATCTTGAGTAGTTAAGCTGTCTGCAAATCTACTTTTAATTTTGTGAAGCTGATTTTCAGTCAGCATTTTTGTATTTAGCAAGTATTTGACGACCTCATAATCTGCATTCATAATCTGCATATCAATTGACATCTCGTCAGTAAAGCCACCTGCTGCCTGGCATTGAAATGGGACATTGTTTACATTTGTATTCGGAATCATAATATTTAACCATCCTTCAAGTTTAAGTAATATATAAATAATGAGAGTTGGATTAAATAAATAAGTTCCAGTATTAGCTAACTAAAATAGACCGATAAAAGAGCAGGCGCAGCAGGAAGTCGCAGATGAGACCGTACAATAATTCATAAAAACATATATTAGGCGGCCATGCAGAGTCACCTGTATGTTGCTCCTCGCTAAACTCCCCCCTTGAAGTCCAGTTGTCGCCAAGATTCATACAAGACAACAGCAACGGTGTTGGACAAATTCATGCTACGGCTATCGGCCTGCATTGGTAGGCGCAGTACCTGTGTTGTCGGGAGTGATTCCCGCAGATCGACCGGTAAACCACGAGTTTCTGAGCCAAACAGAAGTGCGTCTCCTGGTTGGTATTTCGGTGTCGTGTGGCAGGTGGTTCCCTTGGTACTGAGTGCGTAAACGGTACCCAGTTTGACGGTTGTCACGAACGATTCATAGCTGTCGTGTAGTTGTAGTGTGGTCAGTTCATGGTAATCTAGCCCAGCTCGGCGCATTCGTTTGTCATCCAGTGTAAAGCCCAGAGGGCGAATAAGATGCAGGTTGAAACCGGTATTGGCGCACAACCGGATGATATTTCCGGTGTTGGGGGGGATTTCTGGCTGGTAGAGCACGATGTGGAGCATACCGATAACCGTCAGTGGTAGTGAACTTTAGAGTGGTAGTGTAACGGTATTTCACTTTATGGAGACTATAGTGCGAGTAAATAGGATAAATAATGTCATTGTGTGCCCTCAATCACGGATGGCGTGATCGAAATGGTATTGCTGGTGGAAATGTATGATTCAGATTGAGACCTTTGCATGACGACATT
>JAGLCE010000108.1 GCA_023146365.1 Endozoicomonadaceae bacterium | reverse complement strand
CAACGATTTGATTGCGGCAGAAGTGGATGCTAAGCAAATTAATTATGTGTTGATGGATCAGTTTTATTGGTCTGTTATGTATGAAGAGATGCCCTATGTTTTTTTGATGCGTTGTCATGATTTGTGGCGGGTGGGAACTATGCGCTTCACGTCAAAGGGGTTTAAAGTGAAACTGGAAGAAAAAAATGACTGTCTACCTAGCGTTTCTTCAGGTCAGTGCGATAGGCAATTGGTATCGTTGAGAGATGCCTCTCGATTTCCAGGTTGTTTGCATGCGAGTATAAAAGGATCATACCCTGCTCTTCAGCAGGGAGCAGGATTCGACCATTCGATTCTACCTATCAATGAGCAAAATGAAACGCTACGTTATCTTTTAGCGCTGCATAGCCCCGGACCGTTAACATTAACTCGAATGGTTGAGGCTTGCTATGAAGAAAATCATCATTTTTCTCGATTTGAAAACAGGAGCGAAAGCAGTGAAAAAGTGAGGTTTGACAATCGTGAAGTCCTCAGTGTTACAGAATGGGGTGGCTTGAGTCGCATGGTGACGCTTTCGTGGGATAAGTCGGAGGTTAAGGCTTCTAGGTGTTTTGATGATGGGGAAGCTCAAGATATATTAGTGAGCCTTTATAGTGCAGGTATTATTAGTTGAAGCGATATTCGATGCTCAACGCAAGTAGGATGAACCATTCATGTTTTTTAATAGTGGTCACTTTGTTTTCTTGAAAAATATTTAACCGCTGATTTTTATGAGAAGAATCGCTGGATGGAGGATCTTTTGGTAAAATTAATAATAGGGAGACAATTTTCGGGCCGTGGAAACAAGAAACTAAAAAACTTATCATTAAATTGAACATTTTAAATAATCTCCACTCTAAAGAGTGTAAATCTGAATAATAAAAGTTCAAGAGAACTTTTAATTTATTTAATTTAATTTAATTATATTTTTTAGTATGTTTAGCAGATAAGAAACCTGTTTCTAAACCATTAATAGGTATTTAAACTATGAATCAATTACGACCAAGCTTTAGTGATATGTTAGCAATATATAAAGGGCGTGAAAATATTTTTGACGGAAAAATACGACCGACACCTTTCGAGCTAGCGAGACAAGGGTTTTTCTTTCGTGAAGGGATGGATGTAGATTCTGTTAAATGCGCTGGATGAGATGGGAGCAAATGGTCAGGATTATGATGATCCTAGTGACAATCAACTAGGTAGCTTCTGATGGTAGGCGACAAAATTCCAAGTACTTCAGAAAAAATCATCTGACAGATCAAGGCCTAAACGAAACAGGCTCTTGGCGAACGGGTTGAAAAAACATTGGATACCACTATCCGTCAACAACTTACAGGCATAAAGCCTTTTCGATGCCAAGGATAAAATCCAGAGATGGATTTACCGTTTATACTTCAGCAGAAATTAATTTTATATTGAACTTTACCTCGAAAAATAGAACTATTTAATATGGTAAGTCATATTAAATTACTACTACTAACTAAATGGAACAACAACTTTATGAATGTCCTAGGCTCAAAATGTCAAGCTACAAGTAACACAAAAAGATCATGTGATGTTTTATCTTCAACACCTCAGTATATCCGTGACAGTTCAGGCCTATATTACAAAAAAGTAATAAAGAGGTATGATTTCAATGGGTTACCAGAAGAATTAATCAATAATATTTTTATCACTGCTCGTGAAGAAGGGCACTGTATAAAATGTCACAAAACATCTACTAAGGAGTCTGCTATCAAGGCTTTTGAATCTGGCGAATACACTGTTTCAGAATTTCATTATAAAGGCTGCAGTGTCTCTGGTAAGACAGATAATAATTCACAGCCAATACCAATAGATATAATGCATGACTGCGGCGCTGAATCACGATTAGATAATAAATTATATGATGGTAAGCAGTATAATATCTATCATAAAGATTACGAATTTATTCACAATAGGGAAAGTAGTTTCGCAGGATTTCCTTCCAGCGCGACAGTTCATAACAAACGATATTTAGCAGAGTCTGGTTGGATATATACTGGTTATGGCTATCAAGTGGAGTGTTTTTCTTGTAATGGCAAAGCAAGATTCTATGGAGATCAAGAAGATCAAGACCCTTGGATAATACATGCCTGTTTTTTTAGCGATTGTACGTATTTAAAATACATGATGGGCGATGAGCTAATAAAAAAAATCAGGAAATATAGTGGTGGTTCAGTCCAGAGAGACGAGTACTTAGAACTTCTTGAAGACGTGAAACATACCGTTAATAAAAAACACGCAGCCAACAATTATGTATCATGCGATGATATTAATAAAATAGAAGCATTGACAATTTCTAAAAAAAATCCGAAGAGAGTATTAAATACTACGGATATTCCTTATAGTCCAGCGTTCGATAAACTTGGGATTAGGATCAGTAGTTATCAAGGCTGGCCTGGCTATGTTAGTCAAACACCCAAAGAGATGGCAGAAGCAGGTTGGTGTTTTACGGGTTGTGATGATACTACTTTCTGCTTCCATTGTAATGGTATAGCTAAAGATTGGGAAGTATATCATGATCCATTGAAAAGACATAAAAAACTCTATCCAGAATGTAAGTTTTTAGTGGGAAAGATAAGTAGTAAAGATTCTATTAAAGACGGCGGAAATAGTAAGTCCAAGACTAAGGATAATCTGGTTTATCCAGATTATCAAAATATTCATATTAGAACCTCTAGTTATCAAGGCTGGCCTGGCTATGTTAGTCAAACACCCAAAGAGATGGCAGAAGCAGGTTGGTTTTACACTGGTTATTCTGATGTTACTAAATGCTTCCAGTGTGGTGGTACAGCTAAACAATGGGATTTATATACTAATCCATTGAAAAGACATAAAGAGCTCTATCCAGAATGTAAGTTTTTAGTGGGAAAGGTGGATAGTAAACCACCTGAAGAAGTTAATAGCAAGCAAAGTAATGATCCAGAAGAGCCAATTGATAATTCAGTGAAATATCAAGAAGATACGGAAGATATGTTCGAATCATGGCAGATAAAAAAAGTATTAGGAATGGGTTATTCAAGGGATCAAGTTGAGCGGGCTATAAATATAGTGATAATAAACAACATTGATACGAAAGATTTTGTACGAGACATTCTATCTTGTATTGAGCATATTAGACCAATAGCATCTGAGAGTAGTGCTTCATTTCAGGGATCGGCTAACACTATAGCAAGTCGTTCATCTCAAGAAGCTGCTAACACTGTTGAATTATCACGTGGTGATAAAGATACGAAAATCCTTGAGGAAGCAAGAGAAACAAACAAAAGGCTAAAATCAAGTATGCTGTGTAAAATATGTAAAAACTCTGAAAAAAAAATCATGTTTTTACCCTGCGGTCATTTCATCTCCTGTGAGAAATGCGCACCCACAATAAAAAAGTGTCTAGAGTGTAACAAGTTAGTCAGAGAAACACTAAAAACTTATGTTAGCTAAATCCAGAAATACATCGTTTTACGCCTACAAGAGCCTGTAAATAATTCTGTGTATACAGAGCTGAACCTTGGCCTTCGGGTATACCGCTGGGATCGCATCGGGAAAACCCACTCGGCCATCAACGCAAGCGATGAGTATTCGGCTCTACATCGCAATTTTGCAGCTCGGTGAGCACGTTCAGCCAGAATTTAGCACCCTCATTTTCAGAGATCCAAATACCAAGAAGCTCTTTTTGGCCTTCAATATTTGTCGGGGCTCGCCTGATTATAAACGCGTTTAGTGAATATTTCAGGATATTTTATCGCCCAGTCTTTTAGGGATTGGGTAGATGAAATATGACCTAGTGCTTTTTGCGGTATGTGGTAATTGTATATCTTCAACCACCTCATCCATCACGGCACTGGTCACTTTGGATATTAAGCCTGGCGAGACTTCAGCACCATACATCTCTGCAAATGCGTCCACGATATCTCGGGTACTCATGCCTTTGGCGTAAAGGCAGAGAATCTGATCATCCATATCACATTCTTTGATAGATTAATTTGTAGTCACCATTATCAATACTTAATCTCGTTTTACTATCGCTTCCTGTGATTTTATAATTACTACACTCTGTAGAAACAGATTGAGTATGATTGCCAATACTTCTTGAAGTTAAACAAATATCGCCATTTTTAATGTTCCACCGTTGATAACTCAAGGTAGCTGAATTTATTGAATCTGCTGTTCCATCATCATAGAGTGTGAAACCCCAATTTTCACCTTCAATTAACCATGAGCCAACAAGTTTTTTTGATTTCGTGTCTAGTTCGAATATTTCTTTAGATTTGCTGATTATTTTTTCAACAATACAAATAGGAAAGACTACTAGCTTTTTTTCGCCTCCCATATTCAGGCATATCTCTGTATATAGAAAGCTTTGCCATTTCATACCAATAAAAAATGAACCTGTTATTAGGGTTAAACAGATAATCGATATTTGTATAACTTTCAATTGACTTTACCTTTATTTCTATAAATATGACAAGGGTATAGGACAATACAAAATCTGCGGTATCTGATAATCCTAGATTTTCACAATAGTCGACACACTTGAAATGAATTTGAGAGCCAGCTACTCGTAGGCTGTAGGCATGGCATCGTTTTAAACATCAGAAACTGTTTTTCAATGTTTGTAGATGTTTATGCGAGTGATACGAGTAACCAGGAAGAGTTAAAGCAACGATTAATGAATGCGGTACCACGTTAATCTAAACGGATAGTGTTCAAGTTTAGAAACACTACCCCTCCCCCACCGCCAACCTCTCCACCGATTGCATGACAGCACGCACATTATGTCGCAGATGCTCAGGATTGATCGTTCCCACGACTGCCGCCGAAACGTCAGCATAGGAGAAGACAAAATCCATGCAGGTCTGTACCGGATCCTGCCCTTCCGTACACAAGTGACCACTGGCCAACGCTTTCTTCACAAGGATTGTCTTGCCGTGATCTTTGGCATAATCCAATACCGCCTTCTCGCCCTGCTCACTGAGGTTCCAGGTCACCATGGCGCAGTCGGACTGCTGCAGAGCGAGAATGCCGCCGTCCACTGTTTTGGTTGACATACCGGATGCCAATACCAGCCCTTCGCGCTTCAAGTCTGCCAACACATCAAGGCAACCGTAACGCCGAATGATATCGATATCATCCCCGTTGGAATGCACCAACACCATATCCAAGTAATCGGTACCGAGCCGCTTCATACTGCGCTCAACGCTGAATCGGATATGTTCTGGCGTAAAATCGAACCGGGATTCACCATGTTCAAACTCTTCACCCACTTTGGTGCAGATCACCCATGAGAATCTCTGACCATTGATCAACTTGCCCAACCGCTCTTCGCTTCTTCCATAAGCCGGTGCTGTATCCAGCAAATTGACCCCTAGATCACGAGCCAGTGCCAGTAGGTTCAACACTTCCCGATCATCGGGGATTCTGAACGTTTCCGGGTATTTCACCTGTTCATTACGCCCAAGCTTGACGGTACCGAAGCCAATCGGCGAAATAACGATGCCGGTATCCGCCACGGGTTTTCTTAGGTGTTCAATCAAAATAATCTCTCCAGAACGGACCGCTGATCGGCGGCCGAGGTAATGTTTCCGGCAGACTGAACGCTTCATTGCCGGAAGGCTCAATACCCTTCCCTTTGAGTACTTTGATTACTTCATCACTCAAATTCGGCGCTAACGCCAACTTGATCGGCCAGGCCACCAGGCCATTCCCTACGGATTGACAATAAGCCGCATCCGGTCTCAACCGATTGCTCTGCTTAGGTTCCGCACGGTTAACCCGGAGAGTCGCCCACTCAGCATCGGAAAAGTCGATCCACGGCAAGCACTGGGCGACTTCCCTCTTCGCCCACGCAATTTGCGCTTCACGGTCACGTTTGACACCAGATTCTGCCATATGACCGCCCATATACCAGATCCACTGGCCATCATCGGCAGGGTGGCTGGTGATGGTCAAATGTGGAGTAGCATCGGTACTGATACAGTGTGCATAAAGCGGGTACGGATATTTATGCTTCATCATCACCATGTGCAACGGTCGTAGTTGCATTTCGGGAGATGTGACACCCCAGTGCTGGAGAATATTGCCGCTGCCTTCACCTGCGGTAAGAATAAAGCGACGTGTGCGGATCTCGTAATGCTCAGCCCCAGCCGTACACTCAATGGATTGTATCTCATTATTACCAAAATGGATAACACTGTCCCTATTCCAGTCGACTTTCAATGTCCGGTCTTCCAGACCGGCGACCAGCTCAGTGACCACCGTTTCGACATCCAGTACACATTCATTCAGTTTATAGAGTTTTCCCTTGAAGCCTGGATCGGTAAAGACCTTTGGCAACTCACTCCTGGAGACAGGGTCCACTCGCCCCACTAGCGCTTTACTGGCGAAGAAGGCCGTCATCCGTGACCCCCACCCCCCCGACGTCCACATATATTGATGATCGGAGAGAGTACGTACTCGTCTCAAGTCAATCTCACCTTCACCATTGAGACAGGCGCACCAGCGGGCGGGCATCCCAGCAATGCACTCTGACGCTTCGGTCAAATAACCGGACAACGCATACTTGATACCTCCGTGGATAATCCCCTGGGATTTGATACTTTGACCGCCACCCAGTGTCGCATTTTCCAGAAGCAGAGCCTTGTAGCCCATGTCGTTGAGGCGCCGGAACAGCCATAAACCAGCAATTCCGCCACCGATAATCGTTACATCCGTATCGATGATGTGAAACATGAGACTCTTCAATTCAGGTAAGTTCAGGGAAGTATAAGCCTTCAACAGAGACAGGGTCTATCACAGAGAGACTCCCATGGCTCCTGGATCGTATAATACCAGATGCCCCTTATGTTGATGATTTGAGAGAAAACAGGATGAATTGATTGAAATGTACCGACGTCCTACCAAACCCTATTTTTGCCTTAATATAGCAAAGAATATATCTTTCCTTGGATAGCTTTACGTCATTCTCAATATATTAATCCGCTTTAGATTCCAAGCCAGTGTGACCAGAATACGGTATCAGTTAAGTCATGATACGTTTCGCTTCTGTCGATTATGTCCATATTTCCTGAATAAGGTTAGTTAATCATGGTGACAGGTTTGATAATTTATTGCATTCAGAGATAGCTCTATAAAGTGTTGAATATATAAAGTTTACTTTCCCACTTACCACAAGACAAGCTAAAGTAATTATCATGTTCGGCTTCAATAAGAAAAAACAGTTCAATAAATATCAGTCTACAATTTAGACAGACTCGCTGTCTATTTACGCTAGGAGCCTGTCGGACTTAGCC
>JAGLCE010000107.1 GCA_023146365.1 Endozoicomonadaceae bacterium | reverse complement strand
AGTAGGTTCGTGGTAAGTCCGACAGGCGCTCCTAGCCAAAGAATACACTTTTCGCGTGCAAAGCTCTCAAATAATATTGAACTTATTAAATATCTCTTTGCCCAAGTATTATACTAGTGCGTTTCAATTATGTCTTGCATTTTGTATTTTGTATTTTTATAGTAATGAGTGTTTAACGGTTCTATGTTACATAGTGTATTTCAATTATATTATCTATGTTATGTATTTTAAAAGGAGTTTTTGTGATGGAATCTGAGAAAAGTTTATCTTTAAGAGAGTCGGTTTCTTTGATTTTATTTGAAAAATCAAGATCTTCTTATTCAAGTGCATGTTTTTGGAAAGGGCTATGGTGTTTGGCTCGAATAGTTCATTTTTGTTTTGATAAAAAGACGTGTTTTGATCTTTTGCTTAATAAATGTCTTGATAAAAATAAAATTGGTAATACTTCTATTGATACAAGATCTGTGCGGGCTTGTGGTGACTTCAGTACTGAACATGCTGAGTTGTTGACTCTTTTGAAGAAGGGCATTAACAATCCTGAGGGTAATGTGCTCGTGATACCCTCCTCTTTGAAATCATGGCCTACGATACGTAGCGGTACAGCACTTGATACATTGAATAAAAATCTGCCCAACCACGATTTAGAATTTCTAATGAAACAGAATAAACCCAAAAACGGTGAAGCATGCGTCATTCATCTGAAGGGGAAGTGGGAGGAGCGAATGAATATTGATACAATAGTAGTGATGCCTATAGATTCGACTGAAGAGACCAATGAAACGCTGGCATGTATGTATCTTGATGCGGTGATGAAATTACGGCAGGACCAGAAAATTGGACGGCAGGTCTATTTGGTTGCCCCTTGTACCGGCGGTGAAGCGCCGGAGGTTGACGAAGGTAGATCTAATGGGTGTGATGGACAGTTGGTTTGTACGAGAATGGCTGGTGCGTTGGGCGCTAAGGGGAAAGTGACAGTGGTGGAAAGCGCTAATGCTGATCAGCAAACAGAAACTACGGAGCATGATGGTGATAATACCGATCATTCTGCTTTTGAGTTTGGTGAAGCAAGCCAGGGATTGAGTAACTCCATCACTGGTCGAGTTTGGGTGAATGAGGTTAATGAGGTTGATGGGGTATGGCAAGAAGTTACCATCAAGCATTTTAAAAAGCCCAATTTTAGTCCCAGCGGACATTACATGGCGGTAATAAGCAGTGAAGATGCGACCGCCCACGTCTGTGAGCTTGTTGGTGAGAAATGGCAAGAAACAGCTACCCTTGAGCATTTTGCCCGTTCTGTCCATCTGAGGAATATTAGCTATCTGAAGAATGTTAGCTTTAGCTCCGATGAAAAGCACATTGTAACAATCCTCGCTAGCGATCATACCGTCCACATTTGGAGCCGTATTGGTAATGAATGGCAAAAAAAAGCGGTCATTAAGCATACTGAACATGTGAACAGTGTCAATTTTAGCCTCGACGGAAAGCGCCTTGTAACAGCCAGTGACGATCGCACAGCCCAAATATGGAAGCTTGTTGGGGGACAATGGCAGACAGAATTCGTCATTCAGCTTAATGAGAGCTGGATAAACCATGCCAGTTTCAGCTCCGACGGAAAGCAGGTTGTAATAGCCTGTGTTCAGGACAATTCTGTTAAAATCTGGGAGCTTGATAAGAGCGAATGGAAGGAAAAAACCAGCATTCAGCATCCTGACAATATGGAGCATTCCAGCTTCAGCTTCGATGACAAGCACCTTGTAACAGTCTGTGACGATAACACCGCTAGGATCTGGGCGCATGCTGGTGAAGAGTGGCAAGAAAAAGTGGTTATTAAGCATGCTAAACAAGTGGACAGTGCCCAATTCACCTCCGACGGAAAGCACCTTGTAACAATCAGTGAGGATAAGACCGCCCACATCTGGGAGCTTACTGATGAGGAGTGGAAAGAAAAAGCGGTCATTAAGTCTGATCATTTAACGGGGGGGTATGCTATCAATGCCAGTTTCAGCCCCGACGGAAAGCAATTTATGGTAGTTAATAAAGATGGCGTCGTCCATCTCTGGGAATGTATTGGTAAGAAATGGCAAAACAAAACCATTTTCAAGTGTTCTGACGCCGAGGTGATGGGTGTCGGCTTCATCTCCAATAAACATTACATTACAGCAATCGGTAAAGATAAAACTGCTAAGATATATAGATTTTAAACAGTAATTTCTTTAAACAGTAACTTCAATGACGATCTGTCCTAAAAACGTATTGTTGCTTGAAATGGAATGTTTGTGATTGAATCTTCGAAAAATTTATCTTTAAGAGAGTCGATTTCTTTGATTTTATTTTAAAAATCAAGATCTTCTTATTCAAGTGAGATTGATGAGGCATGGCAATAAAAATTCATCCTCAGGAATTTTAATGAAGCGCACCGTGAGAATCCGCATGCAGGGTGCTGTGGAGGCTGATGGTTCTAGACCTCCTTGGTTACTCGATTAAATTTTAAAGTCTATTTAAAGGTTAATACAAAATTAACTGCAACCTTGTTAGAGAGACTTAGTCCACCAACAGTATTAGCGAGGTTAGTTAAGTTTTCAGCAGGAATTCCATAATCATTAGCGTCAACAATTACTGGCTGAATAAAGGTAATTAACAGCCTGTTTTCATACGTTTTAGCAGCCAAAATATTTAATTTTATTTCTTTAGCTTTGCCATGAAATTCTAAGGTAGCAGGCATCTCTATTTTTTATACTAAGATATTGACTTTATTTTTTCCATATCAATTTTTGCTCTAATGATAGCGTTAGGAAATTTTATTACCTCAAAAAATAACTCTCCTATCCTGGTGTCTCTAATTGCTATGTTCGTATCAATGCTGTTTAAGTCAATGCTGTTTAAGTCAATGATTATTTCAACATCTCCTGAGTCAGAAACTGTTTCTCCTACTCTTTTGAAAGCAGCAGATTCAACCACATACTGTGTTTTTATCGTACTAAAATTTACTATCGAATGATTGTTGTCAACAATATATTTGGAATTTGCGAACATGCTATTAAATCCTATGATTAATAGTAATGAACATACTGTAGTGATTCGGTTTATGATATTTATCAGTATGGTTGTCACCTCCACTCAAACTGCTTTCTTTAGTTGATCAGTAGCTCAGTGTTGCGTTTTCCAGAAGCAGGGTCTTGCACTCCATGTCATTGAGGCGCCGGAACAGCCATAAACCAGCAATGACAGCAATGACAGCATAACCAAACTGCACGAGATTAAAAGACTCAGCACCACAACCATGTTAAAATCCACTATTCTGCCTTAAGTTCACGGTTAGACAGACGAATGCTACGACTACTTTATACATTCATCTATTACTTACTCCTGCCCCTTATTCTCCTTCGTCTGCTCTACCGAGCATGGAAAACACCCGCTTACGCAAAACGCTGGAATGAGCGGTTCGGTTATTTCAGCGCTCCGACTCCCGCCATGAAGAGCATCTGGGTGCACTCCGTATCGGTCGGAGAAACTATCGCTGCCGCACCACTGGTCAACGCTCTGAAAGCACGTTATCCAGACCACCGAATGGTCATCACCACAATGACACCAACAGGATCAGACCGAGTCAAGGCGATACACGGCGATAGCGTGTTTCATGTCTATGCCCCTTATGATCTACCCGCTGCTGTTAACCGATTTCTGAATCGTATTACGCCAAAACTGGTCATTATCATGGAGACGGAGCTCTGGCCCTGCACCATTGCCGCATGCCATCAGCGACAGATTCCTCTGCTGCTGACCAATGCACGCCTCTCGGAACGTTCTGCTCGGGGCTATGCTCGACTAGGGCCTCTGACCCGTGGAATGCTGCAACAAATAAGCTTTATCGCTGCACAGAGTGAGGCTGATGCCGAACGTTTCATCCAGCTCGGTCAGCCCAAATGCCAGACGATGGTCACCGGTACACTGAAATATGACCTCACGATTGACCCATCACTCGCTGAACAGGCTGAACAACTCCGCGCTATCTGGTTAAAGGAGCATCCTGCATCAACGCAGATCATCGCTGCCGCCAGCACTCACAAAGGTGAAGAAGAGCAGATCCTATCTGCATTTCAGACAGTCCGTGAACAACACAAGGAGACGCTGCTATTATTGATTCCCCGTCACGCTGAACGCTTCGATGATGTACATAACCTAATAACAGCACAGGGTTTATCGGTCGCTCGTCGCAGCAGCAACGATCCTGTCACTACCCACACTGATCTCATTTTGGGGGATACCATGGGTGAAGTAATGCTGCTGTTCAGCGCCTCAGACATCAGTTTTATCGGCGGCAGTCTGGTGCCTGTCGGTGGCCATAACCTACTGGAGCCAGCAGCCCTCGGCCTACCTGTCATCAGTGGTCCCCATTTATTCAACTTCACGGACGTCGCCGCTACACTGAAGAGCGCCAATGCACTCTTTATAGTGAATAATCAGAAAGAACTAGCCACTATCATCATTCAACTGTTGAACGACGAAACCCTTAAAACACGTACCGGTAGAGCTGGGCAATCGGTCGTCGAGCAGAATCGTGGTGCACTCAAAAAACAGCTAACACTCTCTAAAAGCCTGATGGATTAAGCTACTTTAATCAATCCGATTGAGTTTTTATCGGGCAAACGTGTGTCACTTATACTGGCAATTTAGGCATCAATAATTAAAACCCCAATCACCAATAATTAAAACAACAAACATATTATTGTTTTATTCAATCTAACCAATTAATTACCCTATATCTTAATAGACAATAAAACATTCCATTTAATTTTTATTATGCTTGGATCAGTGACTTAACTATAAAATCACCCAAAACGCTTCAACTCCTGAAAATTAACGGCTTTCAACGGCACCTTCTTCCGTTAGACAACCTTTAGACAACCTTTAGACAACAAACGTGCCCCCTCCCACAAAGCCCACATTCTCACGCTTTACAAAACCTGTAAATCTAATTTGTATAATCCTCCATTTCTGATATTCTCTTGAAAGCATCAGAAATGGGCGATACCAATGAACACTGAGAACACTGAAAAAATAAAAGTTCTGACACCTACATTGAGATTGAGCAAAGAGATTAAAACCACTGATCACTTAAGCTCACCCAGTGTTCACCTCAATAATAGAGCAGTCAACGACCTTGAAGAACACAGTTTCTCTGATGTGCCTAACCAGTCTAGAGATGTCTATCTGACAAGATCACCGATTCAATGATTGTCATATTGTCACGGTCATAACGGTCATTATAATCACCCACCTGCTCGGGAGAGGAGTGTCCAGATCAACAGGAGCATTAGCCGTTTACTCAGTGCTTCTTCAATAGCACTAGAGTTTGAAATTCGAACGGACACAGGTTTGCACGGAGCGGATGTAACATTAGAATAAGCTTCCGTTCTGTCAGTCACCTAGAGAAAGGTTTCTTTCATCTTTGCATGCAACCGGTTAGGCGAAACGTATGATTAACATAACGCGAGGTCTGGAACTTCCTATAACGGGATCACCAGAACAGACCATTACAGACAAGAGCGATGCTCACTCTGTGGCAGTGATTGGTTCTGATTATGCGGGAATGAAGCCCACAATGGCGGTCGCAGTTGGGGATCGAGTCAGCCTCGGGCAACTACTGTTCACCGACAAGAAAAACACAGATGTCCGTTATACATCACCTGCCAGCGGGATTGTCGCAGCCATTCACCGTGGTGAAAAGCGCATCTTCCAGTCTCTGGTTATCGATATAGACGGCGATAAACAGGAGACATTCTCTCAATACGCACCCTCCAAACTGAGAGAGCTAACCAGAGAACAGGTGCAGGATAATCTTGTACAATCCGGTTTGTGGACCGCTTTGCGCACCCGTCCTTACAGCAAGGTTCCAGCACCCGGCACAGTACCGACAGCGCTGTTTGTGACAGCCATGGACACCCATCCTCTAGCGAGCAATCCGGAAGCGGTCATCACAGAACAGACTGAAGCTTTTGAGCAGGGTCTCCATATTCTCAGCAAGCTGACAGACGGTCGACTATTCCTGTGTAAAGCGCCCGGTGCTGTTATGCCTTCAGGTCCGGCACAAGTTGAGACATTCTCGGGTCGTCATCCAGCAGGCTTGGTGGGTACGCATATTCATTTCCTTGAGCCTGTCGGCGCCAATAAAACGGTCTGGCATGTGGGGTATCAGGATGTCATTGCGATAGGAAAACTCTTCGTTACCGGGCATCTTTTCGTAGAACGAGTCATTGCGTTGGCTGGCCCTCAGGTTAAAAAACCACGATTAATTCGCACTCGTCTAGGAGCTAACATCGATGAAATATGCGCTAATGAGCTGCGGCCTGATGACAATCGCGTTATTTCCGGTTCTGTTTTTGGTGGTTTTACTGCCGCAGGCCCTTACGCCTATCTAGGGCGTTACAGCAATCAGGTCACGGTATTACGTGAAGGCCGTGAGCGCCCATTGCTGCACTACATCAGGCCGGGGGCTGACCGTTTTTCGGTGATGCCGATCTATGTGTCACACTTTATGAGAAAGTTGTTCCCGTTCAGCACAACGACCAATGGCAGTGAACGTGCCATGATGCCGGTCGGTACGTATGAAAAAGTGATGCCGCTGGATATTCTACCCACCCAACTGCTACGTTCAATGATCATCAGTGATACCGAAACCGCTCAAAAACTGGGTGTTCTTGAGTTGGATGAAGAAGATTTAGCACTGTGCACGTATGTCTGTCCGGGCAAATATGAATATGGTCCGATCCTGCGCGATAACCTTACCACTATCGAAAAAGAGGGGTGACCATGGGGTTGCGAAAAGTTCTTGATTCCGTTGCGCCGCTCTTTGAGAAAGGGGGCAAGTACGAAAAGTGGTATTCACTTTTCGAAGCGCTCGACACCATGTTTTACAGTCCCCCATCAGTGACTCATTCCACTTCGCATGTCCGTGACGGTATTGACCTGAAGCGTATTATGATAACGGTCTGGGCCTGTACGTTTCCCGCCATGATTTATGGGATGTGGAACTTGGGCTATCAATCGAACATGGCTATCCAGAGTGGCTTGTCTGCACCAGCCGACTGCCATGGGTGGTTGATCTCTTTGTTGGCGGGACACGATCCGGCCTGCATCTATGACAATATAATCTACGGATCGATCTACTTTCTACCTATCTATCTAGTGACCTTTATGGTGGGTGGATTCTGGGAGGTACTGTTTGCCTCTGTGCGCAAACATGAAATTAACGAAGGTTTCTTTGTTACCTCCATCTTGTTTGCACTGACGGTTCCGCCAACGGTGCCTCTCTGGCAAGTTGCCTTGGGTATCAGTTTTGGTGTCGTGATTGGCAAGGAAGTCTTTGGCGGTACGGGTAAAAACTTCCTGAACCCCGCATTGACCGGTCGTGCATTTCTGTTCTTCGCTTATCCGGCACAGATGTCTGGTGATGCTGTCTGGACAGCCGTGGACGGGTTCAGTGGTCCGACCCCCCTCAGCTTTGCGGCTGATGGTGGAGTGGAAAACATCATGTTCCACGGAATTACTTGGCTTGATGCCTTCTACGGCAATATCCAGGGTTCCATCGGTGAAACGGCTACTCCAGCGATTCTGCTTGGGGGTGCGGTGATGATTGCCATGGGTATCGCTTCTTGGCGTATTATTGCCGGCACGCTCTTGGGGATGATCGCCATGAGCACGCTGTTCAACATCATTGGTTCCGATACCAATCCGATGTTCGCGATGCCTTGGCACTGGCACCTTGTTCTGGGTGGTTTTGCCTTTGGTCTGATATTTATGACCACTGACCCAGTCTCTGCCGCCATGACGCACACGGGACGCTGGGTATTTGGTGCATTGATTGGTGTGATGGTCATTCTAATCCGCGTTGTTAATCCGGCCTTTCCGGAGGGCATGATGTTGGCCATTCTGTTTGCCAACCTGTTCGCACCGTTGATCGACCATTTCGTGGTCCAGGCTAACATTAAGCGTCGGGAGGCACGCGTCAATGGCTAATAAAGAGACAGTTACAAAGACGTTGCTGGTAACTATCACCCTGTCACTGGTCTGTTCGATACTGGTTTCCGGTGCGGCCGTTGCGCTGAAGTCCCGACAAACAGAGAATCAAGCGCTGGATGTTCAGCAGAACATCTTAGCCATTTCCGGCCTGGTGGCAGATCCCAAGACGTTGACTCGTCAGGAAATTCAGGAAGCGTTCCAGAAGATCACCCCTAAACTGGTGGATCTCGAAACGGGTAAGTTTAATACCATTCTGAATGTTGATACGTTTAATCAACAAGCGGCTTCCAAAGATGCTGCAACATCCACGGTTTTGTCAGCAGATCAGGACAAAGCCCTGATCAAACGTCTCGAACATACCGCCAAAGTCTATGTGATTGAGAGGGAGGGTCAGCTTGAAACATTGATTTTACCCGTACGTGGATACGGGTTATGGTCAACACTGTATGGTTTCCTGGCGCTGGAAAATGATCTCAAGACCGTCGCCGGCTTTGGCTTCTATCAGCATGCTGAGACACCAGGGTTGGGAGGAGAGGTTGATAACCCCAGTTGGAAGGCAGTATGGACGGGCAAGAAAATCTTTAATACCAAGGGTGATATTGATATTGCCGTGATTAAAGGCTCCGTTGATCCAACGGCCCACAATGCCAAGCATAAAATCGATGGCCTTTCCGGTGCCACGCTGACCAGTCGTGGTGTCAACAACCTAGTCAATTTCTGGCTTGGCAATAATGGCTTTGGCCCGTTTCTCAACAACCTAAAAAAGGGGGAGGCGTAAGATGAGCGAAAAGAAAGACGTCATTCTGACGCCTATATTCCAAAACAACCCCATCACATTGCAGATACTAGGTATCTGCTCTGCGCTGGCGGTCACCACCAGCATGAAGGTCAGCTTAGTGATGGCCGTTGCCGTAACGCTGGTGACCGCATTTTCCAGCCTGTTCGTTTCGCTGATCCGGAATCAGATTCCCAGTAGCATTCGAATTATTGCCCAGATGACCATCATTGCTTCACTGGTCATTGTGGTCGATCAGGTGTTGAAAGCATATGCCTATGAAGTCAGCAAACAATTATCTGTGTTTGTAGGTCTGATTATTACTAACTGTATCGTCATGGGGCGTGCAGAAGCTTACGCCATGAAGAATCCACCTTTCATATCATTCCTGGACGGTATTGGCAATGGTCTTGGCTACGGTGCGGTACTGCTAATCGTCGGTTTCTTCCGTGAGCTGCTGGGTTCCGGAAAGCTGTTCGGCGTTGAAATACTACCACTGGTGAATAACGGTGGATGGTACCTACCCAATGGCCTGATGTTGCTAGCACCCAGCGCTTTTTTCTTGATTGGCCTACTGATCTGGATATTGCGCTGCTGGAAAACCGATCAGATTGAAGTGCCTGAGTACCAGATGGCAGCACACACCACTGAGAAGGGGGCGCACTGATCATGATGGAACACTATATTAGCCTGTTCGTTAAAGCGGTGTTTGTTGAAAACATGGCGTTGGCGTTCTTCTTGGGAATGTGTACGTTCCTAGCGGTCTCCAAAAAAATTGAGACAGCGTTTGGATTGGGCGTTGCCGTTATCGTGGTACTTGCGATCACCGTTCCGGTTAACAACCTGATTCTCACCCATGTACTGAAGGAAGGTGCGATAATTGAGGGGGTCGATTTGACCTTCCTTGGCTATATCACTTACATCGGTGTCATTGCTGCCATCGTACAGATTCTTGAGATGTTTCTGGATCGTTATGTCCCTGCGCTGTACAACGCACTGGGCGTGTTTCTACCATTAATTACGGTGAACTGCGCCATTCTTGGCGCTGTTCTGTTTATGGTGGAACGGGATTACAGCTTTGGTGACAGCATCGTTTACGGGGTCGGCGCCGGTACTGGCTGGGCTTTGGCCATTGTTGCGCTGGCAGGCATTCGCGAAAAGCTAAAGTACAGTGACGTTCCCCCTGGGCTCAGGGGGCTGGGCATCACATTTATAACCGTAGGACTAATGTCGCTAGGCTTCATGTCCTTTTCCGGTGTCCAGTTGTAAGAGGGGGGATAAAATCATGGGTGATATGCAGATCATTGCACTGGGTGTTGTAATGTTTACATCCATCGTGCTGAGCTTGGTGGTCATTATTCTTGCCGCACGTTCCAAATTGGTCAGCGCCGGTGACGTGACCATTGAAATTAACGACGATCCAACAAAAACGATTACGACGGTGGCGGGTGGCAAGTTACTGCAGACACTGGCAGATCAAGGCGTTTTCTTGTCGTCTGCCTGCGGCGGCGGTGGTACCTGTGCGCAGTGCAAGTGTCAGGTGTCTGATGGTGGTGGTTCCGCATTACCGACAGAAGAGCCCCACTTCACTCGAAGAGAGCTGGGAGAAGGCTGGCGTCTCTCCTGTCAGGTGGCGGTCAAGCAGAATATGAAAATCAAAGTACCTGAAGAGTTCTTCGGCGTACAAAAATGGGAATGCGAGGTTGCATCCAATGATAACGTGGCAACGTTTATTAAGGAGCTGGTTCTAAAACTGCCTGAAGGCGAAAATGTTAATTTTCGTGCGGGTGGTTATGTCCAGTTGGAAACACCACCTCACGAGGTGGATTACAAGACCTTTGATATTCCTGAGGAGTACAAGGGAGACTGGGATCAATTTAACCTGTGGCGGTATAAGTCCAAGGTATCCGAGCCTGTGATCCGCGCCTACTCCATGGCCAACTACCCAGAAGAGAAAGGTATTCTAAAATTTAATATTCGAATTGCTTCGCCGCCTCCGGGTACGGATGTACCACCAGGACAGATGTCTTCTTACGTCTTTAATATGAAGCAGGGTGACAAAATCACTGTTTATGGCCCCTTCGGTGATTTTTTTGCCAAGGATACCGATGCAGAAATGGTATTTGTCGGTGGTGGTGCGGGTATGGCACCGATGCGCTCCCATATCTTTGACCAGCTTAAACGGTTAGGCTCCAAGCGTAAGATTTCATTCTGGTATGGCGCACGCTCCATGCGTGAAGCCTTCTACAGTGATGAGTACAATAATTTGGCATCTGAAAATGACAATTTTAAATGGCATCTTGCCTTGTCAGATCCTCAGCCAGAAGACAACTGGGAAGGGTACACTGGGTTTATTCATAATATACTATATGACAATTACCTTAAGGATCATCCAGCACCTGAAGATTGTGAGTTCTACATGTGCGGACCGCCCATGATGAACAATGCGGTCATCAATATGCTGAGTGACCTCGGTGTTGAGCCAGACAATATTCTTCTCGACGACTTCGGCGGTTGATAGTAAAAAAAGCCCAGCAATGCTGGGCTTTTTTATGCCTGCGGCCTTGCTCCGCAGGGGCTCGATGCAAGGACAAACTTCATGGTATCGCTCTTGGCATCGTAGTAAAATCCATACCGTGATTCTGATTCAGGAACAACGTTCATGCCAAAGTATTTTTCACTAACACTGATATCGGTCGCTGCCATCGCACTGGTGGCCACTGTTTACTATCAGTCAACCAGCCCTTCCTTGAAAGTGCTTCATGGCCAGATTATGGGGACGACCTATAACATCAAGTATGTGACAAATAGGGCTGCACCATCAGAAAAGGAGGTCGATCAACAGGTCCATCGTGCGCTACAGGATGTTGATGATCGGATGTCCACCTACAAACCCGATTCTGAACTGATGCAATTCAATCGAAGCCCGCTCAATAAGCCTTTTTCTGCCAGTGCCGATCTTGTTAAGCTAATTGCTGAAAGTCAGATAATTTCCCGAATGTCAGATGGTGCCTACGATGTCACCATTGGACCTTTGGTGAACCTCTGGGGTTTCGGTGCAGGAAACCAGGCAACAGTCGCTTCACTGGATCTGGAGCAGGATAATCCTACGTTTATCCAGTGGCTGTCAGAGTCAGAGTCAAAGAACGGAGCGTCTATTGTGCCGTCAAAGGATAATGTTCAGGAAGCCATGAAGACAGTAGGTTTTGACAGAGTGGCGGTTGACCAGAAACAACTGACGCTGACCCGCATTAAACCGGTCTTTATTGACCTATCCTCTATTGCCAAAGGGTATAGTGTTGACCAAGCGGCTCATGCATTGGAAGATCTAGGCATTACTAACTACTTGGTTGAAGTAGGTGGAGAGATCAGAATTCGTGGTCGAAAAGCTGATGATCAGAACTGGCGTATTGCCATTAAGCAGCCGGAATGGGTGACATCTCAAGTAGCTAGCATCATAGAAGCGGATAATAAAGGTATTGCAACATCCGGTGACTACCTGAATTTTTATGAGCAAGAAGACGTCGATTACTCCCATCTGATTGATGCACGTACCGGCTACCCAGAAAAACATCAGCTTGCGTCAGTGGCGGTTATCGACGACGATACAGCTAAAGCAGACGCCTATGCTACCATGCTCATGATTCTTGGCGAAGAAAAAGGGCTGATGCTGGCCGAAAAAAAAGGGTTGGCAGCCTACTTTATCTATCATACGGATCAAGGCTTTCAATCAGTAGCCAGTTCAGCGTTCAACCCCTACTTGGTAAAGTAACGGTTGAACATCAGTGATAAGATTCATATTTAATGGAGACGATACAATGATCGTTACTCTTCTGACGTTTGCCGTGTTAAGCGTGGTCATTATTGCAATGTCGATAGGTGTTATTGTTGCGAATAAACCAATCAAGGGGTCATGTGGCGGACTGGCCAGTCTTGGATTGAAGGAAGATTGTCCTATCTGTGGCGGTGATGGCAAACAGTCTGAGACACTGCCGCATAATACCGAATCCTTGTTTTATGATGCTGGTAAGCAATCGTCATAAGCGGCCAAACCGGATCAACACGAAGACTCAGGCGATTTTATCACTGCCTTAAACTAATTACAGGAGTCTCTTAATGAGTGTCAGAAATTACGATGTCATCGTTCTTGGCAGTGGACCGGCTGGAGAAGGAGCGGCATTTAATTCTGTTAAACTGGGCAAGCAAGTCGCTGTCGTCGAGCAAATGCCTGCTGTCGGCGGTAACTGCACTCATCTCGGCACCATTCCTTCCAAGACACTCAGACACTCCGTTAAACAGATCTACAACTTCAACAATAACCCCATGTTTCGAGAAATAGGCGAGCCTCGCTGGTTCAGCTTCCCTAATGTATTGAAAAGTGCACAAGAGGTCATCAAGAAACAGGTCAAATCACGGACGCAGTATTACTCCAGAAACCGGATCGATCTCTACTTCGGCATGGGGTGTTTCGTTGATGAAAACACCATTGAGGTGGTAAAAAACGATGGAAATGTAGAGCATCTGTCTGCCCGTTATATCATCATCGCCACGGGCTCCCGCCCCTACCGTCCGGCTGACACAGACTTCACCCACCCCCGAATTTACGACAGTGACACCATTTTGAAGCTAAACCACACACCACGGCGCATCATTATTTATGGTGCCGGTGTTATCGGTTGCGAATATGCCTCTATTCTTTCCGGTTTGGGAGTGCTGGTCGACTTGGTGGATACTCGCGATCGATTACTTTCATTCCTCGACAATGAGATTTCTGATGCTCTTGGTTACCATCTAAGAAAAACTAACGTGCTTATTCGTCACAATGAGGAGTATCAGAAAATTGAAGGTCTGGATAATGGTGTGATCATGCACATGAAATCCGGCAAAAAAATTAAGGCAAATGCCTTGCTATGGGCTAACGGACGTAGCGGCAATACTAAAAATCTAGGACTGGAAAACATCGGTCTCAAAGCCAATAACCGAGGTCAGATCACCGTGAATGAGTATTACCAGACAGACGTCGAGAACATCTATGCTGTTGGTGATGTCATAGGCTGGCCAAGTCTGGCCAGCGCAGCTTACGATCAGGGTCGATTTTCTGCGAATAATATCAAAAGCGATGAGGCACCACTGTTTGTCAAATCAGTACCCACTGGCATTTATACCATTCCTGAAATCAGCTCACTGGGTAAGACTGAAGAAGAACTGACCAAAACGGCCGTACCGTATGAAGTCGGCAAGGCTTTCTTTTCACGACTGGCTAGAGCACAAATTACTGGCGAAACCGCCGGAATGCTTAAAATTCTATTCCACCGCGATACGCTTGAAATTCTTGGTATTCATTGTTTTGGTGACCAAGCGGCAGAGATCATTCATATCGGACAGGCCATTATGGAACAACCCGGCGAGGTTAACACCCTTGAATACTTTATTAATACGACCTTTAACTATCCAACAATGGCTGAAGCATACCGCGTAGCAGCCTTGGATGGGATGAATAGATTATTTTAAATAAATCGTGATAAAACGCATAACAATCAATACAATCAATACAATCAATGACAGATAGCAATACAATCAATGACAGATAGCAATACAATCAATGACAGATAGCAGAAATACGCTCTGTTTTCTGATTAGCATGCACTAGCGAGAGGCAATCTATCCCTGCTGAGGTTGTTTCAGAATTTGAGCATTTTTACGTATAAAATGCGTTTTCTCGATTGGTATGATCGGTGACATCTCGAACACCGACCAGTTCTGGAATGCGATTTTTAAGCGTTTTCTCTACACCATCCTTGAGTGTAACATCAACCATACCGCAGCCTTGACAGCCTCCTCCGAACTGTAAAACAGCCATCCCTTCGTTAATCTCTACGAGTTGAACTTGACCACCATGAGCAGCCAGCCCTGGATTAACCTCCGTGGTCAGAAAATAATTAACCTTGACATCGAGCGGGCTGTCTTCGCCAATTTTCGGTGTTTTTGCATTAGGAGCCTTGATCGTCAACTGCCCTCCCATACGATCCATTGAGTAATCAACAATTCCCTCTTCCAAGTACTCTTCACTTGCCGCTTCAATCCATACATCGAACGTCTCAAGCTTAATAATTAAATCGGTTTCCTTACTCTCACCGGGCTTGCAATAGGCAAGACAGGTCTCCGCATAAGGCGTGCCAGGCTGCGTAACAAAAAGTCGCACGCCAATGCCTTCTACACCCTGCTTGTCCAACAGCTCACGGAGGTAATCTTGCGCTGAAGTGGTAATATCAATATTGAGATTCGTGGTAGTCAATGTTATCACGGCCTGTTATCTGTTCAGTATTGGTTTAATTCTACTCCTCTCATCACGCACTGAAAAGCCTACAAAACCACTCTGTTAAGCGATGTTGAAACAGATTTTAACTATAACTCCACGGACTGCTCCGTTAATATGTGAATAAGTATGAGCATCACTAGTACCTTATTTTTAAAAATTCTGTTGCCGATTGAATCGGTAATATGACAGAAATCCCATGTTTTATAGATCGAGCTACATAGACAAGGATTTCTGAGGTAAATGGCCATACCAACAGAGAGTGGAGCTTTGGCCAAGAGTGATATATTGACAGGCTCTAACTAACGTCTCAACGTCTCCCTATCAATTCAGGTGTTTACTCATGTAGAAACTGTTTTTACCATCAGAAGATACATAATTAACATCGTCCATTATTTTCTTAACGATATTAATTCCTCTGCCACTGCTACTCAAAGCGTCTATATCCATAGACATCGCATCCTGCGCTGGATCGTTATCCAGATGTTTTTTCTCCATCTTGGTACCCCAATCGCTGACAACAATCTCAATCATATCACTACTCAGGTTAATCAAAATCTCGATTGTCTTCCCTACTTCATTACTATAGGCGTGCTCAATCACATTATTAGTAATTTCAACAATGCAAAGTTCCATTCGATTCACTTCGTCAACAGAAAATTCTGTTATTGCACATATACCACGCACGGCCATGGCAACCAGCACAATATCTTCAAGTTGACTATCAATGAATAGCCGAATACATTGGGTTCGCTTTTTCATGCAAGCCTGCCCTAGTTATTGTGAATTGTTTAATGCTTCATCGACTGTCGCATAGATCTTGAAAATACGATCCATGCACGTCAAATCAAAAAGGTCACTCACCGCTTTCTGGGGACCCACCAATTTAACACTACCCTTACCATTTAGCTGCTTCAGAATAGCAACTATAACGCCCAAACCACTACTATCCATAAAGCTTATTTCTGATATATCAATGACAAACTCCGCATTACCAGAATCGATCAGATCCATCATGAAGTCTTTAAATCCACCGGCAATACTCGCATCCAAGCGAGACTCTTCAACCGTAACAACGGTTGCATCACCTTTTTGGCTGGATTGATATCCCATTTTTCTATCTCTCCCTTTGAAGGCTGCTAAGGCTGCTAAGGCTGCCATTCCATAATCAAATAAGTAACATCGTCCTCAAATTGACCGTGTCCCTGCCAATCCTCTATCTGATTCTGAACTGACACGATCACATCATTCATCGGCAACGTCTGTGATTCTTTCAATAGATTTTTTAGCTTATCCTGACCAAACATATCGCCTTGATTGTTTTCACACTCAACAATGCCATCAGAGTAAAGGAACAGTCGATCCCCCTTAGTAAGCTGTAGATTTTTGGTCTCATAAGTTATACCTGGAACCATCCCAACTGGAACGCCTTCCCCCTCCACAAAGTCTGTCTCACCAAGATCAGACTTCATCCACATTGCTGGCGGATGCCCAGCATGGCTAATCGACAATTTTCCCGTTGGCGTATGTATTACACCATAAACCATCGTAAAATACAGCATACTTTCAACCGTCGTTTGAAACCGCTCATTGAGACAACCCAGCACCTCATGTGGATCCAGTATCCGGTAGTAAGGCGCCTCAGCAATAGTTTCCCTAAGCAACGATGTCTTGCCTGTGTTATCGCCCATCAAATTATTCATACTGAACGAGAAGAGGGCTGAGGGTATTCCATGTCCGGCAACATCCAACTGATAGAACGCAACATGTTCATCACTCAGAGAAAAGTAGCCGAACATATCACCACCAATAATCTTGCTAGGCTTGAAAAACCAGTCAAAGCTTACCTTGTCGATGGTTGTCGGTTGCACCAAAAGCTCTGCTTGAGTTTTGGCAGCTGATTCAAGATCTTGTTTGATAATTTTAAAAGCGCCTGCCAGCTCTTTATTCCGTTCTTCCAGAGTACGCTCCAGCTCAATAATCCTCACCCCAGCCTTGAGCCTCACTTCTAGCTCTCGAAAATTAATCGGCTTATGCAGAAAATCATCAGCTCCGATGCTCATTCCCTGAACAACAGCGTCATTATCCTGATTACCCGTCAGAAGCACAAAATAAATATAACGGCCTAGATCCCGCCCACGTATCGTCTGACACAACTCAATGCCATCCATCTCCGGCATCACCCAGTCACTGATGACAATAGGTATCTGAGGGTTCGCTTCAATATAGGAAAGTGCTTGTCGGCCATCTTCTGCTTCATGAGCGACATAACCCAACTTTCGAATAAAAGTGGACAGAATAAAGCGTTGATCTCTAGCGTCTTCGACAATCAGAATATCCATATACGCTGTCAACTCCAAAATGGCGATTATTGATATTCACTCCGCAGGATCACTCCAATCTCTGCAGACTAAAAAACCACAAAACGGTCTATCCTCGCTATTATATTTCATTAATCATAAAATCACCAACTGAACAATAGCAATTAAAAACAACAGACCATACTATAAAATAGCCCCCAATAACCGCCCTACCCTTTTCATCCCCTCGGCCAGTACCTGCCGAATGGCATCAATAGTAATTATCTCTTCTGCCTTACCGGCCGCTTGATTGACCACCAAGCAGATCGAAGCATAAGGTATTTCCAATTCTCGTGCCAGACTAGTTTCAGGCATCCCGGTCATTCCAGCGAGATCACAACCATCTCGCTCCATCCGCAAGACTTCAGCTGCCGTTTCAAACCTGGGGCCATTGACACAGCCATAGACCCCACTATTTACCACGGCGACACCAGACTTTTTAGCCGAACTGATCAGTAACTGCCTTAACTTATGATCGTAAGGCATTGTAAAATCTATATGTTTTGACACAGAAAAATTATCACTAAAAAATGTATGTTCACGGCCAGCCGTATAATCAATAATCTGATCAGGGATGCAAATCATACCACTGCACATAGGATCGGTTATCCCTCCAACGGCATTAACGGCAATAATCTGTTCAACATTAAGATCTTTCAGCGCCTGAATATTCGCACGATAGTTAATTTTGTGGGGTGGCAATGAATGATCAGCAGAATGTCTGGCAAGAAAAGCAACTTCTTGGTCATGAAAGTCACCCACCAAAACAGGAGCCGATACCGACCCCCAAATCGTTTCAGCAGCGCCCTGACGACGAGGGCATAAACCTTCCAGATCACTAAGACCTGTACCACCAATAATGGCTGTTTTTATCAAAGTACCGCTCACCAATCTATTTACCCCTTCAATACGATTATCCGGTCAACGATTTCAGTGACCCAGATAGTCAGCGACATAGCGGTTTTCAACGCATAAGTGAAAACATCATCCCAGAGAGATTGTGCTGGAAAAATCGGAACAATACATCGTAATCGATCACGGTTCAGAACGTTTCATTGACCAGAGTTTCGAGCCTCTTGCGAGTTTGCAAACGCCGCTCCGAGACCTTTAATTCGTCTAAATCTACTGGCTGTGACGCTCTCAAAACAGATAGCCGATCACTCCCCCAAGACTCATGCTCCAACCAATTCAAAACCTCTTGAGCGCCATTCGGATTGTTGCACACCAGAACCATGTCACAACCAGCTCTCAGCGCAGCCTCTGCCCTTACCGGAAAACCACCTAACACACTAGCAGCTGCCATATTGAGACAGTCACTGAAAATGACACCATTAAAGCCCAGTTTTTTGCGCAAAACGTCCTGCAACCAGATCGATGAAAAACCGGCTGGCACAGCATCTACCGAAGGAAACGCAACATGAGCTGGCATAATAGCATCGAGTCCGGCGTCAATCATGTTCCGAAATACCAATAAATCAGGTTCAATCGCGGCCAACGATCGAGTGTCCTTTGGCAGCGCAATATGTGAGTCAGCCGATACACCACCATGACCAGGAAAATGTTTACCCGTGGCAGTCATACCCACTTCATGCATCCCCTCAACAAAAGCATGAGCCAACAAAAAGACTGATTCCGGATTACTCCCAAAGGCGCGATCACCGATGACTCGTGAAATATTGCGATTCAGATCCAGCACCGGCGCAAAGGAAAGATCGATATCAAAGGCTCGCACTTCACTAGCCATCAACCAACCGCACGCCTTCGTGAGATGTAAAGCCGCCTCGCGATCAACGGCATATAATCGGCCCAATACGCCCATTGGCGGTAAGCGCGTAAAAGGTTCACCATGAAAACGCTGAACTCGCCCCCCCTCTTGATCAACGGCAATCAGTATATCCGGCTTCACTGCCCGAATCGTCGTAACCAGCGTTATTAACTGTTCAGCATTTTGATAGTTACGTGAAAACAGGATGACGCCACCGACAGACGCCTTACTCAATATAATCAATTCATCACTGTCGGGAGCTAACCCTTTCAGATCCAGCATCAGGACACCCTGAGGCATAGAAGCACTCCCATATCAATTTTCAAGAATAGTGACATGCATACCTAGCGAAACCTGCGGAAAAAGATCAAGAATATCACTATTATGCATGCGGATGCAGCCACGGGAACCAGGCTTACCCATTTCTGCTGTATCCGGCGAGCCATGGATGTAGATATAGCGACGCATGGTATCAACACTACCATGTCGATTGAATCCAGCCTCCAAGCCGCTGAGCCACAGGATTCTGCTCAACACCCAGTCGCGCCGCTCGGGGAAATGAGAGCATAATTCCGAGCTATATATTTCACCCGTAAAACGACGTCCGACCAATACTGCGTTTTCCGGAAGTCCCTCACCAATGCATGCTCGAATAACATGCTCACCCAGCGGCGTCTGATAACTGCCATTTTGCTGTCCGGTACCATTGGCACCGGATGAAATGGAATACATACGCCGACCTTTCGGGATATTCAGTACCAACTCTTGAGACGCAATATGTATCGTGATCATGAATAACCAAGGTTTTATAAAGGTAAACAGCCAGTCATCACCTAACTAAAGAGCTTCAAAGCCATATAGGAAAACATCATAGTTTTCATCATGCAATAGACCCGCCTCTACCACAATGCTATACGGGGAAATCAACTTTTCAGGCAATTTCATATTGCAGCGACAAAGTAACTGTATATAATCACAGCTGCTATACATAATGACAAGACAGGTAGCACAGATAGCAGCATGATCAAGCCAACCCCCCGCCAGGCTGAAATTCTGGCACTGATCAAATCTCATATAGAAGTCGCCGGTTTTCCACCCACGCGGGCTGAAATTGCTAAAGAGCTCGGATTCCGCTCACCCAACGCCGCAGAAGAACATTTACGAGCATTGGCACGAAAAGGTGCTATCGAAATGATTGCTGGTGCATCCCGAGGGATACGCATCTCCAAAGACGACAGCAAAGAAGCAGAAGGGTTGCCCATCATAGGACAGGTAGCTGCTGGCATGCCTATTTTGGCGCAGCAACATATCGAAGAGCACTGCAAGGTCTCCCCCGATTTTTTTCATCCCAGAGCGGACTATCTGTTACGCGTAAAAGGCATGAGTATGAAGAATATTGGCATTATGGATGGCGACCTGCTAGCCGTTCACCGTACATCCGACGTCCATAATGGCCAAGTGATTGTCGCTCGTCTTGACGATGAAGTCACCGTAAAACGTTTTGAAAGGCAAGACACAAAAATACTTTTGCATCCTGAAAATGAAGCGTTCTTCCCCATTGAGATTGACTTAAAAACTGACCACCTAACAATAGAAGGACTGTGTGTCGGTGTCATTCGCCATTAATATTTTTCTCTAAGCCTGTTTGGCAGTCGTGATAATTCTACCACGTCAACCAAGCTTACCGAAGAGCGTGATCATGTATTCAATCATTCAACGCAAGCACACTAGGAGGCATTGAGCTTCCGCCTGCAGGCCTGCGTCAATCATGTTAATCGTCAAAAGAGTCGCACCTACGATCATGTCAATGAAGCTCTGATAAATCGAGACCGAGTTTATAAGGACTTTCCGTCAATTTTGTTTTGTTAGGTGGTTTGGTCTACCTTATTTTACAAAATGATGCTCCCAGAGTGACTCCGTATCTACAGGAAACTGAATCAGTTCAATCGTTCTTTTATTTGATGTCATCTTTAATCCTTCTATAATTCCCTTATTAACAGCAAGTATCACCTCAAGAGGCTTCAGATGTCCACGGAATATTCCAGCACTGAAAAAAGTCATACGAATAGCTGACAGTTTCAGCTTTGGATTATCAGTACCATGGGCAGCATTAAATTCTTCAGTAGCAACGATCAAGTTGCATGCTGTCTTTTTGACCGCGTCAAGAAACTTACTTTCGCCCACCTTTATTTCATCCATATCTGTGCAATTCTTTGCTAGAAAATTCGATAATTTAGGGGGGTATACATAGCTCATCGCCCTGTTTTCTGAATTACCAAAAGGAAGAGCTTCATCCGTAAATGCACTAATTATAACCGTCCCAACGGTACCACTTGTATCATTAATTTCTGCTAAAGAATCATGATATACAGTAGCACATTGAAGAAGCTCAGGGTGCCTTAGTGTGTTCGTGCTTGTTATGTCATTTGGAGTAGCTTTAGCTATCAGATCGGAATGAGACTCTTCATGCTTATAAACACTATAGCCGCTGATACCCTCTCCAAATGTAACTTCAAATTGTCTATTTATTCCACTACCACCAATATAACCTTCTGGACCACCAGCATTAACGGATGTCATAACCAAATTATTACTACTACTTTTTTTATTATAAACTGGAGAAAAATTCTCACCAGTACTCACACCCAATATTTGAGTTTTTACGTTAAAATCTTGGCTTATCTTACCAGACACGTCTTTGGCTATGCAATGACCAGTTTCTGCCGTCTCTATGCTTCTTGGATTTTCATTGACTTGATAACCTGGCTGACCTTGAACATCCTGGTTCTGCCGATAACTCTGATCCTGGTTATAGCCTATGGGATCTGTCTTTTCATCTGACTCGTCTGGATAATAATTTCTATTAATTGAATCATTAAATTCATTACCTGAATCATAGCTTCTATTATCTGAATCATCAAATTCATTTTTTGAATAATCCCCGTCATCACCTGACTCATTCGCGTCATAAAATTCCTGTTCCTGTTCCTGTCCCTTTTCCTTAGAATCAAAGTAGAATTCATTTTCAGAATTAAAATCATTAAGATTTTTTTCAATTGCCCCTTCTATTGCTGTCTTTACTTGATCGAACAGTTGACGATTAGAACCACTCTGTTTATTTTTTCCATCGTAACAAACAATAGTAGCAGGCGTTGCATTCCTATGAAAATGCTCTACCCAGTTCGCACACACTTCTGGGCCAACCTGACTGGAAAGATTAGCTGTACCCATAGGAATTAAGAAACATGCATTGTATGGAGGTGCTGTTTTTTTATCTTCGATCATCGAAAAAGCACGCTCATAAATATTCATCAAATCACTATGATTACATCCCTTGGGAGTAGCAGGAATAATAACTCTTTTCAAGTTAAGATCGTTCGGCCATGGTATATCAACAGCCACTACACCATCCCCTTTGCTGGCTTTGTTTGCCATGGCCTCTCGTAAAACAAATTCATTCCCTTTCTCGTCTTTGATTTTTCTTAACTCACTCTCTAGTGCATGGAATGCTGTCTTGCTATAAATCTTTGGCTTGTCAAGTAATTCAGGGCCAGAAATAATTATCTGATTGTTAGTTAATTGTTTTTTAGTATTTTTCAAAATATCTATCATGTTACCTTCTACAAGAGTAACAGTTTCTTTGTTATCAAAATGGAACTCATGACGACGACAACCAGTATTACCATTTTTTTCTATGTCTCCTAAACAAACACCGCTCTGATTGACGACTTCTATCTTCCTATTTTCAATCTTTTTACTCCACAAGCGATCATAAAGCCCATCAACCTGCATTATCCCTTCATCAACATTGCTCACTGTAACGGTTAGACCACAAAACAGCATAGGGAGAGACAATAAATACGCGAATAGCGAATTGGTTCCTTGCGACTTTTTAAAATCCACAGCAAGCATATAATCTTTAAAACCTTCCAACTTCACACTAAAGGAATCATTCATATCCATATCACTTACAACCTCTAAATTAAAAATATTTTTTTAAATACACGACATCCACGATTAAACAGTATCGTAATCATAATAATAAAGTGTACACCTTCATGATATATGACAGCAATCATCGTTATTAAGTTCATATTAATCTTACTGATAATAAGTATATGCAATTAATTAATATCTGAACCCGTAATTGTCAATGACAATATGATATGATATGATATGATATCATATCAACCCTGAACCCATCATAAGAAAAAATTTCATATGCATTAGCGAGTCTTGATTTTCACCTATTGAATGTATTTAGTCTGCTCTGAAAACCATCTTATCAGCTAGACACTGATTAGGTGATAGCAGCCTATATTCCTATTTACAATATTCTTACTATTTACCATGTGAGAAAGAGAGAGAGAGAGCGGTTAACCACTTATCAAAAAAACTGGACAAGCTACAACACACTCCGCTGAATATTGATGACCACAGCCTACCCTCTGCCGGCCCAACACGCATTCGTAACATAAAAACACAAAACTAAACACAACAGCTATACTAATGCCGTTGGAGAATCATGAGAATGAAGAAAAATGGAACTGAACGAAAATGAGGAGCCAATCATGCAACCCAAAAAGCTATTCAATACCCACGAGCTATCCAGTCGTCTGGCTCAACATGTGGTGAATTCAACGCAGAGCAGTACGTGGAGTGAAAACCTAATAAACGAAAATATCTTTGATGCTGGCGAAATCAATAAATTCAGTGAAAAAGAGCTGGCATTGGCACAGCGCACCTTGCTGATCACACAGTTCCGAACCATGAACGAGGAACAACTTCTCAGCGCTATACAACAACACGGCTTGCCTTGGCGTATTGATATGGATACAGACTATTCCGCCGCTGCCGTCGCTTATTGAACGGAAAATTCTAACAAAACAGAATCCAGAAAAAACGTTTTCATCACCCTCAGAGTTCACACCATCAGCACTATCATCTTGGGCTGGCTGAAGGGAAAATGCGTCGTTCCGCCAACGCTAGGAACATGTGTCGATTGACTTTCAGCCTGCCATCTATCCAATTTTCAGGCCATGAATATATCCACTCTGGCAGTTTAAAGCACGCAAGATTCAACGCCAGTTCTGAACGTAAACCATTCAAATTATCAGGACGATCACAGTCGACAAACGCCACGGGCCTTCGACCATACACTTCATCAGGCACAGAAACGACGACCGCTTGGCGTACACCATTCAGAGAGAGTAGCGCCGTCTCAATCTCTTCAGGCTGAATGTTTTCACCGCCGGATATAAACCGATTGTCACGCCGACCCGTCACCACCAGATCACCATGATCAGTGAGATAACCCAAATCGCCTGTGGCAAACCAGCCATTTTCAATCGGAAGATGATAGACACCACCAGACCGGTAATAGCCCATAAACAACACCTCACCTCCTACCAGTACTTCACCTTCACCGCTAATGCTGATTTCCTGGTAGGGCAAAGGACGCCCAGACGTCAATCGCTGACTGCCCAGAAAAACGGGCTTACCGGTACAAGCCTGTGAACTGGTTTCGGTGAGACCATAACTGGTCAAGATTCTGATACCCTGAGTCTCAACATACTTCACCAGATCAGGCGATACATACCCCCCTCCCATAAGGATCAACTTAAGCCGACTTTCCACTAAAGGAGTGTCTGGTTCAGTGAACAACCGGTACAACTGGGTATTCACCAATGAGAGATGAGTCACCGGCACACGCGACTTCAACAACGTTGCTAGATTCTGACTAGGTGATAGCAGTACCAGCGCAGCACCAGCCAATAAGCATCGTATGACAATGGCATAGCCGCCAACATGGTACAGAGGCAAAGACAACAACCAAGCATCTCCCTCTGCCAAGGGAATCAGAACCTGAGATCCTAATGCACTGTGGTAGTGATTACGATAACAGTGTGCCGCCGCTTTTGGCTGACCCGAACTACCAGACGTGAGAATCAGGTCACACACTCTCTCCTCATCCATAACAATATTGGGAAGCGATGATCGACCACCGCATCGATTGAGAATGTTTGGCCATTGCAAAGTAACAACCCTCAGACCAGAACGATTGAGGCTCTGCTCACGCATCGGTTCATCCAAATAATAAGCAGTACAGTCCAGCGACACCAATAACCCTTCAAGCTGACGATCTGGAAAGCGCGGATTCAATGGAATAAACACAATACCGGATCGCAGACAGGCCATTAATAACAGCAAAGATTCCAGACTATTGTTACTGATCACCGCCAAGTGACTACCTAACTGAAGTCCGATAGCCCTCAATTGACGCTGAACCTCCATCACCAGTCGATCAAGCTCATCATAGGAGATACGACGTTCACTTAACCATAAAGCAGTCGCCACAGGCGTACGGCCAGCATGATATCTCAATGGGCAGCAGTACTTCGCCATACGTTCTCCAGCATCGGAAATTGGCCTGTCTTAACGCCATACTCGAGACATTCCTTAAAATGACATACGGCAGTATCATCAAATGCGCTTAATGTATCCAATCCTGGCAGCTCTCCGGGCGTATCAGTAACGGCCAACCATGCAAGTTGCTGAATACCCAACGGGCTTTCATACGATGCGCTGACAATCGCTCGTAGACCATGATCCTTCGCTTTTTTAATCCATTGTCGCGCCCGTACGATCCCTCCTGTCAGCATCGGTTTGACAACGATAGCCCTCAATCCAATAAAGGGTTCAAAGCGATAATCAGACACCTGTAACGATTCATCCACCGCGAGGGGAAACCCCGTCAACGCCCCCAGTTCAGGCAACCGTTGATAATCCGCCAAAGGCTCTTCAATAAAAGCGATTCGCCTTGAATCAACCGAGCGACAAAATATTTTCGCCTCAGAAAATGACCACTGCCGATTAGCATCAAGGCGAATCAACAGAGAAGGCTCTGTCTTCTGACAAAGATCATGCACTCGCTCAATCTCTTCATCAATCGGACTCCGCCCCACTTTAAGTTTTATCTCTGTTGATCCTGAAAGGTTGGCCAACTGCGCCATAACCTGCTGTCGAGTTCCCATGAGTAGAGGACAATATTCCGTTAGTGCGTCTGCTGAAGGTATTTTTCCACACAATGCCAACGAAGCCCCTTCTAACGCAAAGGAGACTGATGAATATAACGTTCTATCCAGACAGTGACTCGCGCCCGTTTGAGCCATGCGCTCAACAGAGACGGACTGATTGAAGAGTGTCTTCGATAACGCCTTCAACTGAGACAGAGCATCGGTGAGTGATTCAGTACTAAACCCTGGAAGGGGCAAACATTCACCCAAACCGACCTGCCCGTCACTGGTGGTTAGCACCACCAGCAACCCCTGCCGTTCATGCAACCAACACGCATTCAGTCGTAATGGTCGCTGAAGTGGTAGCCGGAATCGGTAAATCGATACGGAGCCAATGGGCATCAAGGATTACGACCGAAGCGCGCAAAGTCTGGTGTTCGCTTTTCCACAAAGGCGTTACGCCCCTCCTGCCCTTCTTCTGTCATATAGAAAAGCATCGTTGCATTACCGGCTAACTCTTGCAGACCCGCCTGACCATCACAATCGGCATTCAATGCCGATTTCAGACAGCGCAACGCCATGGGTGAGTTCTGTAGCATCTCTCGGCACCACTGAATAGTTTCTATCTCCATCTCTGCCAACGGCACCACCGTATTGACAAGTCCCATCTTCAAGGCAGCCTTCGCATCATACTGGCGACAGAGGAACCAGATTTCCCGCGCTTTTTTCTGACCGACCAGACGCGCCAGATAACTAGCACCATAGCCACCATCAAAGGAGCCGACTCTAGGTCCTGTCTGACCGAAAACCGCATTATCCGCCGCAATAGTGAGATCACAGAGTATATGCAGGACATGACCACCCCCAATAGCATAACCCGCCACCATGGCGACCACTGGTTTGGGGCAGCTTCTAATCTGACGCTGTAGATCAAGCACATTCAGGTGATTAACCCCTTTATCGTCACAGTAACCAGAATCTCCTCGCACGTTCTGATCACCACCGGAGCAGAACGCCTTGCCACCCGTACCGGTCAGGATAATCACTCCGATATCGCTGTCATAACGGGCGTCCGTCATAGCTCGCGACATCTCCATCACCGTCAGTGGACGGAAGGCGTTGTGCACCTGAGGACGGTTAATCGATATCCGAGCGATACCTTCCGACTTATGGTAAAGAACATCCTCATAGCCTGCAGAGTAATCCTGCCACTCTAGGGCTGGTTTGATCAGTACATCACTCATCATCAAATTCCGTTGTCTTACCGTGGGAAGCATAAAAGGAGAGGATCGTGTCGGCGTATGACGCCGGACAGGCAACGTGTACATTATGACCCGCCTGCGCCTGCACCACTAAAGCCATATTCTGGCATTCACTGAGCTGTTGCCCGATCCGGTGAAACAGATCGTCCTTGGCACCACAAAGGTACAACATCGGGATATCCTGACGACATAAAACATCACCAAGATACGCCTGACGAGACAAGCTGGTTGCTTCCAGCATAGCGGCCAAAGAGAGACCATTGTTCGTCAATCGTCGCACGATCATTGCCTGCCGCTCCTGCAATGACAGGCTCGCAAAGACTGGCTGCTGATACCAATCATTCAACACAGTGGACAATGATTCTCTGCGAAACCTTACCGCCCAACGATGATCGTTCTGCCAGCGCGTCTCACGCTGACAATCACTCACCAGCCCGGGATTGGCTGATTCCAGTATCAACCCACAAACCACCAAACCGAAACCCTTGTTCTTGCCAGACGGGTAGCACTCAGGCAGATACTGACTGACATAATGCATAGCGATTCGACCACCAAGAGAGTAGCCAACCAACCAACATCTCGTCACACCGATGGCATTCAATGTCGCATCTATTTGAGCACAACAGTCGTCAAACCCTGTGCAGTGATCACTGTCCAACTGAGAGGTGGCACCATGTCCCGGCAGATCCAGACAGATGCAGTAAAACTGTTTTTTAAGCTGGGAAACTATCGCCTGCCAGTCCGCTCCGCATCCCAGAAAACCATGCAGCAGAACCAGTGCTGGATGACGTCGATCACCTTCGGTCGTCATCGCCAACATCAGAGTTCACCAGCCATTAGCAAAGCACGGGAAAATAAGTCAGTCGCTTCTGCTGGTGGCGTTTTTATCTCGATAATCCAAGACTCATTGGATAACTTCGCGTCGTCATAATCACTGACGAACGCCTGAGACTGACAAGGGGAAGCATAGCGAAGCCCAAACATGACAGCAGCGTGTTTCGCATCCAGAGAGTGGCTTACCTGAAAATAGCGTTTGAACAGATCGTCGTCACGCGATATCGGGATCATATTAAAAATACTGCCTCCATCATTATTGAGCAGAACCACCGTGACCGACTGCTCCCGTAACATCGCCAGCGAGTTCAAATCATGGAGAAAAGAGAGATCGCCAAGTAATAGCGTCACCGGCCTTCCTGTGGCGGCAACACCGGCAGCAGTAGCCATCAACCCATCAATACCACTGGCACCACGGTTGGTGATGACCTCGCCCTGTAGCCGACAATCAGACAGGCTATCGATCAGACGAATCGGCATACTATTACCAATAAACAGACACTGCCCTTTACGCTGCCGTTCAACAACACACCGGACAACCGATACCTCGGTCAATGCTGATGATAATTGACTGCCCAGCACCTGACGACAGCGCATACCATAATCCATCACCTGCGTCAGCCAGAGACTTGTGGCTCGCCGTTCAGGCAGCGACACCTCAAGAAAGCGACAGAGATCCACTATTCGTGTCTGTAAACGAAAACGCTGATGGCAGGCAGGGTCTTGGCGGACAGAACGGCTATCAACAAAACAGTAATGCTTCCGCGGCTCTTTGGACAACCATTGTGACAAACGCTTGCTCACCAATCTGCCACCAAACTGTAACACCGTATCGGCTTGATTCAGTAGCTCACACACCGATGAATTATTGAGTAATAGATCCGCATGAGGTAAAGAGAGTGGGTGACCATGCAGCTGGGATTGTACATCCGCCAACAGCGGCCAGTTCAGTTTTTCCGCAAGTCTGGCGACCGCTGAAGCCTCTTCCATTGATAACTGCCCTGCTATCAGAACACCCTTTTCCGCATCTAACCATTCGATCAGCATACCAGCTTCACTCGGTATGCCCCATACGAACTGGCGGTAATACGTCCAAGGTCTGTTGGTCAATATCCAATGGCTCACTGACGCTAGGTAACTTGACCAGTCAGGGCAGTCATCCACCGGGTAGAGGGGGTCTCGTAGATGGGCATTGAAATGCACAACGCCACCAGCCATTAACTTAGCAATACCCTGATCCAGAGTCGATAGAAGCCATTGCGGCGGTATCGCCGTATCGGGACAAGGCAACTGCACCTCCTGTACTGGGTAATGACTGAAGATTACCGACTGATTGATCGTTTGGCTAGCTCCGGTATCCAGTAACTCTGGTGGTCTGTCAGCAGAGAGCACCAGTAACGGTGCCCCCATCATGGTGGCTTCAATGACCGCAGGATACAGGTTGGCGACAGCCGTACCGGAGGTCGTAATGATAACAACCGGCTTGTCTGTCGCTTTTGCAATACCCAAGGCAAAAAAACCAAGCCCACGCTCATCAAAATGGACATGTTTTTGCAACCGACGTTCAGCAGCAGCCGCATGAATCAGTGGTGAATTACGTGATCCGGGAGCAAGACAGCAGTGCTCAACACCATTGCGAACCAGCTCTTCCATGATCAACGCACACCAAAGGCCATTGATATCAGACCACTTACGGTTAAATGCCATTATCCATCCAGCAACTCAAACACGGTTTTAATTTTATTGTCCAACTCCTGCCATTCGGCATCCGGCTCTGAACCGGTGACGATACCTGCTCCGGAGTAAAGCGACACCTCCCCCCCTCTTAATAGTCCTGACCGAATTGCGACAGCAAACTCTGTCTCATTCAATCCTAGGCTGCCAAAAGCACCGCTGTACCAGCCACGACTGTGATGTTCCAACTCATCAATCAAACAGCGAGCTTCACTCCAAGGCGTTCCGCCTACCGCAGGCGTCGGGTGTAACGTCGTCAACAGGTCGTAATCCGTGATGTTCGGGCGAATGACACCTCGAAAACGGTGAACTAGGTGCTGGATATGTTTAAGCTTGATAACCGACACATTGCGATCACTTTCCAGACGTTTGCACAGGCTTGCCAGCACATCTCGGATATACGCCAACACCAGCACATTCTCATGCCGATTCTTGTCATCATTGAGCAGTTGATGCTCTAACTTGCGATCCTCATGATCACTTCCGCCACGAGTTATCGTACCGGCCAGCGCTTCTGTCCAGAGAGTACGCGACTGTCGCCGGAACAAGCGCTCAGGTGATGTACCAAAAAAACACTCTCCACTTTCCACCTGTAAAGCAAACTGACAGCTGCGAGGACTTTCACTGCGCCACCGCTGCAGCAGCTTCCATAACTGGACAGGCTGTTGCAGCCTCAGGCGCACCTCACGAGAGAGCACCGTTTTATGCAGTGTTTGCTCTTCAATTTCGGTCAATACCCGTTCAACCCCGTGTCGCCAGCACTGTCGATCCGGGAAGCTGAGGCGATCTACGATACCAGGCGCTTTGTAATCTTCACTATCCCACGCCACCGTTAATTCAGATTGTGCTTCAAGCCACTCAGCCGCCGCTTGACATTTTCGTCGGCTATCCGATCCACGAGGAAGATAAATATTGCAAGCCACAACCGTTTTAGATCGTTGCTGAATCAGCTCGAAACGCGGCAGTATGAATCGAGCATAACCAAACGAATGCCACTGTTTCGAATCATGATCCGTAAATGCTACACCACCATAAAAGTGAGCCCCTGGCAGTTTCTGTAGAACCTCCCAGCTTTGGCTAAACATTTCTTGCAGTGATTCAGGTCCCGTCACGTTAAGATCCATCTCTGGGCAGACACCCGCAACACTACGGTTACCACTGCGTTCACTCCAATAAAGACGGCACGAAGCATCCACCGCCTCCAGCCACGGCAATACTGGTATCGGCGATACCGGTTGCTCCATACGTATCCAACCCTGCCCTATCCGACACTGCCTGAGTTTGTCAGCCAGTATCCGCATTGACTCATCGTATAACGGCATGATCCCTCTCGGGGCTTGTGGAAAAGAGTGCAATTGTAGGCATTATCACGAGATGAGACAGATCGGTAATTACCGAAAACAACACGATAGCCGCTCATGGTGAAACGTAGTAGATGACGACTGTAAGGCGTGAACTATGGTAGAATCCCCCTTTTATTACCCAATAGGTAAAACCTTATATGGCAACCAATGGTGAATCAGCTACAAACTGGCTGAAAGAACATGGTGAAACCACCGCCCCTGAACGTCTACGAAAGATTCGCAACAGCATTGCCTCACAGCTGGAAGAAAACTCGCCGGATGATCAACAACACATTGAACTGCTAGAGGCACTGGACGTAATGGATGATTATCTCATCAATAATAACGCAGCAGTGGTCAACAACCGTGAAAGCGCCTCTCTAACTGATCTGCTCCCTCTCTGCGATAACACCACAGCCCCTTCCCCTCGACTAACAGAGGATGAGAAAAAACAGCGTTTCAAAACACTATTAAACACCGGCAAGCTTCCTTCGATCATCAGTTGACCTCATCGACTAACAGCCAGTGGACCTCATCGACTAACAGCGGAAATAACTCAACACAATGTGCGCCAAGTTGGTGTCATACCAACCCGACATCAACCATTCGCTTTCTAGGAATATTCACGAGAAATAGTACAGTCACAAAATATCAATCCACAGAGCAGTGGCAGTGAACGCTACCTCTCCAGCGTACCTAGACTAGAGAGAGGTTTTCAACTCAAAATGTCTTGAGTGTATCTTCAATAATCGTCAGACTCTGGTTGATCTGGGCGTCCGTAATCACCAGCGGTGGTGACAGCCGTATGGTATCTTTATGCGTGGGCTTGGCCAGCAAGCCGTTTTCAGTCAGTTTGAGACAAATATCCCAAGCTTCACAGCCATCAGTAGGATCAATATCGATCGCATTGAGCAATCCTTTCCCCCGCACAGCCTTCAGCATAGGATGCTGAATTTTTGTCAATCCCTGCCTGAATACCTGACCGAGCCGATCAGCATTTTCCGCCAGTTTCTCATCCAAAACCACCTCCATGGCGGTTTGTGCCACCTGACACCCAAGCGGATTACCGCCATAGGTAGAACCGTGCTGACCCGGTTGAATACAAAGCATCACCTCATCACTGGCCAACACCGCCGAAACCGGCAACACACCACCGGACAAAGCCTTACCCAAAATGAGTACATCTGGTCTGACCTGTTCATAATCCACCGCCAACAGTCGACCTGTCCGAGCAATTCCAGTCTGAATCTCATCACAGATAAACAGGACTCCGTATTGATCACACAGTGCTCGAACCTGTTTCAGGTAGCCATCATCCGGAATAATAACGCCAGCTTCCCCCTGGATCGGCTCCACCAGAAAACCGACCACATTTTCCTGACTCAACACCTGCTCCAAGCTGGCAACATCATTATAAGGAACAGAAATAAAGCCGGGAGTATAGGGACCATAGTCATTTCGCGCATCTGGGTCGTTGGAAAAAGAGATGATGGTCGTCGTCCGGCCATGAAAATTGCCATCGCACACTGCGATCGTCGCCTTGTCCGGTGCAATGCCCTTGGTTTGATAGCCCCATTTCCTACAGAGTTTAATCGCTGTTTCGACCGCTTCCGCACCGGTATTCATCGGTAACATCCGGTCATAGCCAAAGGTCTTACAGAGAAAAGCTTCAAATGGTCCCAGCTCGTTACTGTAAAACGCCCGAGAGACCAGTGTGAGCTTAGAGGCCTGATCAACCAATGACTGAATAATTCGAGGGTGGCAATGCCCCTGATTCACTGCAGAGTAAGCTGACAGAAAATCAAAATACCGTTTGCCATTAACATCCCAGACTTCAGCACCTTTTCCCAGAGCTAACACAACCGGTAGAGGATGATAATTATGTGCGCCATACTCCAACTCCATCTGCATGATCGCATCTGCTGATAATTCCATACCATACCCTCCTTCGCAATGCTGGATACCTACATGAAACAGACAACCAGTCTGTTGGTACCACCTAAGATAGTAATACCAACAACAGAACATCACCAATTCAGCGAATAATCATCGAACGAAATCAGCTTGATTCCATTTTATCAAATGGAGAACACTCACCCACCAACGGATTCTCAGAAACGTAACTATCCAGCAGACTAACTGCCACAATAGCTATCGCAGAGAAAGCAAAACCTGGGATAATTTCATAGAGTTTGAACCAGTCGCCCACCATCTGTTGCCAAACCGGCTCTGTAGACAGCAACTTCCAAACCAGCACAGTAAGACCTCCCACCACAATACCGGCCAGAGCGCCATTACGGGTCATACGCCTCCAGAACAGGCTAATCAACAGGGCGGGACCAAATGCAGCACCAAAGCCAGCCCAAGCGTAAGAGACTAATTCGAGCACATTACTCTCAGGATTCATGGCTAGCAAACAGGCTATCACGGAGATTACAACCACAGAGATTCGCCCGACCAGCAGAACCTCCTTCTGGTCTGCCTCTTTGCGAAATATATCACGGTAAATGTCTTCGGCAAAGGCCGTGGAGCAGACCAGCAATTGCGAATCCGCTGTACTCATAATCGCCGCCAGAATGGCTGCCAAAAGAATCCCAGCAACCACCGGGTTAAACAGCTGATTGACCAGCAACATAAAAATCTGCTCAGAATCTTCCAGCACGACACCCGGATTGGCATCCACGTAAACCATACCGGCCAGCCCCACCAAGAATGCACCGACGATACAAAAACCGGTCCATACGACAGCTATTCGACGCGCTACCGGTATATCTTTAGCGGACCTGATCCCCTTGAAACGCGCAAGAATGTGAGGCTGCCCAAAATATCCAAGCCCCCAACCCAGTAGCGACAGAATGCTGATTATACTAAGCGGTTGACCATATTTATCCGTAAAGATATCCATTAGCGCTGGATTCTTTAACTGTATAGACTCTACGACATGAGTAACACCACCGCAGATGTCCACTGCGAATAACGGCACAACGATAAGAGCAACAGACATTAACAAACCTTGCACCAGATCTGTCCAGCAAACGGCAAGAAAACCGCCAAAGAGTGTATAAGAAATGACGCTAATAGCACCAATAATCACAGCCCAGTGGTAGTCCATCCCAAAAGCTGTCTCAAACAGTTTTCCTCCCGCTACCAAGCCAGAACTGGTATAGAAAAGGAAAAATAACAAAATAAATACCGCTGATAACAGTTGCAGTATATTGCTACGATCCTTGAAACGGTTGGAAAAATATTCCGATAAGGTCAGCGAGTCGCTCAGCGACTCGCTGTAGATTCTCAGTCGTTTCGCAACAAACAACCAGTTCAGCCAAGTGCCAAGCAATAGCCCAGCTCCCAGCCAAAAAGCTTCGAGTCCCGAAACAAACGCAAACCCCGGCAATCCCAGCAGCAACCAGCCACTCATATCCGATGCACCCGCACTCAATGCGGCAGTCCATGGACCGAGAGATCGCCCCCCAAGAAAATAATCTGCGGACGTGGATGTACGCCTATATGCCTCATAGCCAATCCATAGCATGACCATGAAATAAGTAAAAAACGTGATAGAAATGGTAATATTTCCTTGCATAACAATCTCCTTTCTAGATAACTATTAGAGAACCAATCAACTAGAAAAGTTCCAACACCTAGCGAAAATGAGGACTCAATGGTAACAGCTACTTCCTATTTAAACATAACAACTGCGGTAATTACTGACGATAAAACGAACTTATACTACAAATACTACAAATATCATCAATATTTTGACCATCAGGGCTGGTTTCGTTAATCGTGAACACATTACCCCTCAAGACATTCAGTTTTTGGTATTCTATTGTTGCAGGATAACCAAAGAAGAGACCAGCCAAGTAATAATCTTTTTTTTATGATTGTAATGTGTCGCGTATCTGCTTTCCTGGATTTCATGGCTGTTACTCTACGCTGACTGGCTAAAACATAGGCATTCTCAGCACAGTAACCATTATCACTGGTATGTCGACTCAGTTCTCACAATAAAGCACTCTCGCTGACGCTCACTCACACGGCTATTGTTTTCTGCATGCAACCTATACCAAGGAGGACTTCAATTTGATATCGTTTCCCTTTAGTCATCTGCTTGTATTGTCTCGTTTGTGGCCTCACTTCTGGCCTCTATTTATTAGTGTTACACCTTATGTTACGAGCAGCTGGGAAAACTGATACTTAGCTGGCTCAATCTCAATAGCTACACGCTCTGTATGGATAGGAGCAACTGGCAGTTTGGCAGTAAACACATTCATTATCTGGTGGTGTCTATTGCATGGCAAGGCA
>JAGLCE010000106.1 GCA_023146365.1 Endozoicomonadaceae bacterium | reverse complement strand
TTTGAACGCATCGTTATTGTATGTTTTCGACCAGAAAATGTGCCTATAGTTTAACAAATTCGGTTGAAAATATCATGTCATAAATCAACTTTTACCTTAATACTAAGTACGTAACATGTTTTTCAGGGCCGACTAATTAGATTTTTTAGTATGTATAACAGATAAGAAATCTATGTCTAAACCATTAATAGGTATTTAATTTATGAATCAATTACCACCGCGACCAAGCTTTAGTCAAATGTTAACAACATATAAAGGGCATGAACATGTTTTTGACGGGAAAATACGACCAACACCTATCGAGCTAGCGAGATCAGGGTTTTCCTTTTGTGAAGGGAAGGATGTGGATTCTGTTAAATGCGCTGATTGTAAGGAGGTGCATAGTGGATGGAAACCACATGATGATATTCATGATGAACACAAATTGCATTTTCCTGAGTGCCCAAAGTCTATCGCTGACCGTGTTGTTCGCACCGAGGTGATTGAAGGTAATCGTAGGCTTTCATGCGCAAGCTGTCAAGAACGACTTGACTCATTTCATGGTAAAGATCATTTATTTTCGGAGTTCCTATATGTCAATACTAAAACCCTAGCAAGAAATGGATTTTATCACGCTAATCAAGTGAATACGGACAAAGTGATATGTGTTGCGTGTCGTGGAGTACTAAAGGGATGGGGAACAAACGATATTGTAAAAGTTGAGCATGCGCGCCATTTTCCCGCCTGCCCTATAGTCAAGGGAAATATTAGTGGCGATTCCAACTTCGTTACTGAAATAAACTTTACTATTAGAAACACCTGTAGTTCTGAATATTCGGGGAATACAACCCTCGCTAATCCTACCCAACTGGGAGTACTTGTAGAGGTAGATAACTGTATCCCTGAATATAGTAGCCTAGAGAGTAGAATATATTCATTTTTGGGAAGGACACGCTTATTTTCGTTAGAAAATGCTACTGCACTAGTCCTTGCAAGCAATGGATTCTTTAGCATAGATGAAAATCAGGATCGAGTGAAGTGTGTTTTATGCACTGGTATACTGAAAGATTTTACAAAAAACGATATAGTAAGCAAGGAACATTTGAAAAACTTTCCAGCATGCCTGATAGCTCAAGAAAAAATTAGCGGCCGTAGTGATTTCGTTAGAAAAACTCCTCAAGCTAGCCATGCACTGTAAATAAGATGGAGTAAATCGTCAGGATTATCATGATTCTAGTGACAATCACCTAGGTAGCTCCCGAAGATCTAGCTAGGAGACGAAATTCCAAGTACTTCATCAAAAATCAGCTGACAAATCAAGGCCTAAACGCAACAGGCTCTTATCGAATTGAAAGTGTTTGTTGGTAGGTCTTTGGTATTAAACTATTACCAGAGACCAACAGCCAGACACAAAGCAAAGAAAGTACAGGGTCAGGTCTTGTTTCGTTCGTTTTAAAAATTCCGTATAACTCAATTCACCCAAGAGTAATGCAATCAAAATAACTTCCAATTTCCTCCATCTTCATACTATAACCTCACTCCGATATGCGTGTGTTATTGCTGTGTTTCTACCAAAATAACGAGGTCAAAGTAATTGATTTTTAAACCGCCTGACTTCCTATTCCCACCCTTTGAAAAAACTTAATTGGGCGTTTAATCTGATTTTCAAGTCTATTAATAAAACTCTACCCCCAAATACAAAACTCTTAATGATTGAAATTCTAATCAAACTGATTGCTTTGATTTTCAATCCATCTTGAACAATTACTGATAGTTGTTAAGGCTTGTGCTTGATTGTTGCCTAACTCTTAATATAGAAAATGTGGGAAGGAGAAAAGCGATGCGACCACATAAACAAGCTCCGCTTTGAACTCGGCTCTTTAAACCCTCTGATTTTGATGGTTCCGGATTCTTCCGCCTCATCATCAAGGCGTCGGGTTTTGAATTTAAAATTCGGCGCTAACACCTGCTCCATCAACAACGATGCACTGATCGCTTTGAGCATATTATTAACGGATAACTTTACTTCATCCGCCGTCGCCTCGGGCTGGGCAATCAGGTTGGTAAACTGGGCATGGGTCTTGTTGCCACTGTCCCGCGTTGCCCGCCCGATAATCTGGATGATTTCAGTCAGCGACCCACGATAGCCCACCGTCAGGGCATGTTCACAATACGGCCAGTCAAAACCTTCTTTTGCCATACCCAGTGCAATAATTAAATCCATATCATCCAGCGCATCCATATCGCGCAGGTACGCAACAATTTTGTCACGGTCCTTCGGATTATCATTCACCAAATCGGCGACCTTGATAGTCTTACCATCAGCTTGCCGTTTAACAAAAATCACCCCACTTGCATCATCCTGATGCGTGACGGTGCCAATACTATCCAGAATCAAAGGGGTTTGGAGAAATGAAATTTCTTATTCCCACGCTCCTGCGTGGGAATGCATACGAAACTATATAATGGGAATAAATACTACAAAATCAAGGATAAACATGCATTTCCACGCAGGAGCGTGGGAACGAGAACACAGGCTTTTATTTATGGGATATCTTCTATTTCTTTCGCTAGATCGTCCAAACGAAGTTGATATTTATCATAAATATTGACTTTTTTAGCTTTAAGTTCATTGACGTAGAGTCTAAGGGTAGAGAATTTTTCCTTGCTTTTTTTTGCATTTGTTGGTGTTTTGTTTTTATTGTACCGTCTGAGTGATCCTGTGACATTTTTAAAATGTTGCGTTAAATTATCTATCAATTCAGATTCAGATTCAGTCTGTTTTTTAATGATTTTTTCTGGTATAGCATTAACTCTATCTGGAGTAGCATTAACTCTCTCCAGAATAACATCAGGATGATGATTCATTCTAGTCATATGTTTATCTTTTTTTGATTGTTGTAAATGTCTAATTTTATTACGCTGCATAAACTCTATATGAATGCCTAGTATGTTGTTTATCTTTTCAATACCTACTCGTATTGAAAGTTCTTGCACTAGACGTCCTTGTTGTGTCTGTAATAAAGAGAGTTTTGGTATCGTTGGTGTTCTAGACGCGGGTTTAAAGTGGTAGTGTTCCACCAGCATTTCCCATTCTTGAGGTTTCATGAATTTATCGCCTAATGGCCTGTTATGGTATTGTTCGATCAGTATATCTTGGATAGCCTCGACTGTTAGTTCTTTAGATTTACAGGGTGTTAGGAAAAGTGGTGTCGGTTTATCGACAGTACAGATTCCTAAAATAAGTCGATAGTCCCCAAACAAATTTTCATCATGATATCTTCGATCATTTAGGATGGTATAAATAGCACCTACTCTTAATTGTGTGTCGCCTTTACAAAACAGTAACAGTCGCATTAGCCGACATCTATTAGAGAATGACTGCGGTGACATAAATGACATAAATGACAGTCTATCTGTTTCGGCATCGTTATCGCCAAAATAGTGGTTAAATAATCGGTTGCCAAAAATTTGCTTTAATGCAACTGTCAAACTGAGTAGTATTTTTATGTCTTGGGTAGCAAGCCATAAATTCTTCAGGCAACTATTTATTGCTTCTACAGGAGTGACGCCATCAGCAAGAGAGTAACAATACTGAATGGCAGCGCTGTTTATTTCTAGCGTTTCCATATGGATTTTTTCTGTATATTCTCCATGAAGGGGGTATCCGCTTTTAAAATAAGAATTGTCAATAAACAATTTTAGTCTCTTTGAAAAAAACTCGTGTTTGTCTGCTTTATAGGCTTTTTCCAGTAAATCGAAATATAGTTCAGGATGCCAGTGACCACGATTTAACGCCATTTTTGCGTTATTAAGCTTTAGGTTATTTTTAGAATCATGAATGTACTCTAAAACTGTAGCCTCTCTTTTTTCATCGTCAATCACTATGCTTTTAAGACACGATGTAGCTAACATAGAAAATTCATCACGAGTCACTATCTTTGTCATTATGTCCTGATCTTCCGGCCTCGTCCCCTGAGACCATGAAGAAGTCTTGCTAGGGCTATTCTTTGGCAGAGGAGCATTTGGCAGAGGAATAGTCTCTTTAGGTCTCGCCCCTCCATGAGACTCTGAAAAAGTCTTGCTAGCGCTATTCTTTGGCAGAGGAGTAGTCTCTTTAGGTCTCGCCCCTCCATGAGACTTTGAAGCAGTCTTGCTAGGGCTATTCTTTGGCAGGGGGGTAGTCTTTTTCGTTCTCGCTGCCTGAAGTGATGTTAACAAAGTTTGATATAATTCTAAAGAAGTCTGCGGAGAGCAGGTTGAAGGGTTGGGCGACTGCGTTCGGCTGCGGGTAGGTTTTATTTTTCCCTTTGATTTTGGCGCCGGTTTAGAGGTATCTTCGGCTTGTTCTTTATCGAGCATTGAAAGCTGTGATTCAGTGATTTTCTCTGCAATAGTCGATTCAGGCGAGAGTGTAATGAATGGCTCATTAGAGGGTTGATCTATCATTTCTCCGTTGCTTGTCTCTGTTTCTTGATGTAATAAATGAGTATCAGTATTCCGTAACTTACTGTCATGGTGGCTATCGGAAATACATTTTTCCGGTGAAGAATCAGCACAAGACTGTCTGGTAGGCTGTCGAGTGATTTTATCCCAATTTTGTGAGTCTTGCCATTGCCATATGGTATGTAAATACTCTAAGTGTGCAATACATGTTGTTATATTTAGTAATTTTTCTACACCTATAGATGCTGAATTCTTAAAAAGCAATTTAATGCAATCTTTAAATTCTTCTTTAAGATCATCAAAAGAGGTGTGATAATCAATTTCCATGCATTGAGTGACAATATGTTTGAGAAGTACCAGTGAATGAATTCTAGATTCACTACAGAAAATCGTCTTAGATAAGTCATAAATATTACTCGGAACGACTAGAATATTATTGTTTATCATATCGTCTTTAACAAACTCAGGAAAATTATCATAGTCAATAGACCATTGAAGGTAACGATTAGTTTGTAGTGTTTGCTGTGTTCGTGGTTTATTTATATTATGAACTAATGACGTAAGTTCTTTGTACGTGATGGATTTTTTCTTAATGGTTCTTTCGGCTAGACTTTTTCTGCCAGCACCATTAAGCTTTTCATTTAATAGTTTCAAAAGTGACTTTTGGATTTCACATGGACCGCCTCCATGTGGAACAACTTTAACAGATTTATTATGTAAGTATACAAGATCTTCGTCATTAATATTTTGATCAATTAATGAAATATCAAGAGCCTGATTTATGGAAGTATTTCGTGCTGTACATGTCATTTTAAAATCTCTTGAATGCTGTAGGTGATCGAATATACTTTTTGGAGTATATGTGTTATCATTTAGTTCCGATTGAATAAGTATATATTTTACGATTATTAATTATACAAATAATGTTATAAATAAAAAGACCGACTTTAAGAAAATGTTGCAACCAACCTATTAATAAACAGCATAATACTAAATGCTTTCACCAAAGGCCGCAGCATTGAGGGGTCAGAAATAGACGATGACATGGTTAGATTGAGAGGCTCTTAACTCACTGTTTGGTTTATGTGGTTGTGCTTTAATTTATCCGTTTAATTCATTCTTGGCGCAAAAAAAAGCCGTTTATCGGGCTAATAAAGCACGAAACCCAGATCGCCGGAGTGGAGATACGAGACTAGATATTCAATCGTAATGCTCACCTAAATTCTGAAAGTAGAAATTAACAATCAAGAGAACATAAGAAAAAAACCCACCTTAAAAACATCCACTGTACAGGCAAAAACTTACGATTATTAAACACCTTTGTGAACTTAAAGCAATTCGCTGTGTCCAACCAACGTACGTGTGCCGTTTCCACCTAAAGAAAATAAGGCCTAAAAGAAGATTTGTAATTGCAGAGGGTAACATACAAATGCACATACCATGTTGTTTTTGACTAAAAAAAATAAATTACATACAAATACGCCCACAGATGAGGATGTCAGTTCATCATGTGTTTTTTATTCTATGCCTGTAAGAAAATCAAAATGTAAAAAAAACTATCTCCAACAAAAAATTAAACAGCTTTTAAGTGAGGATCGTTTATACTCAGCTCGAAAACATTCTGACACAGCATGTCCAAACAAACAAAAAGGAGTATGCGCAGTCGTATCATCCATTGGTATACATAAATCATGTGTAACTGATCAAATGGTCGACAATCATTCAGACGATTATATTCTATCCTATTTTTCTAAAGGAGAGAAGATTGACTATAACTGTAAAGTTTGGCGAAATAATGAAAAAATCACCTGCTCCCATTTTTCTTATTGGTGGGTAAATAAAAAAAACCCCAACTTCGATGATATTGATTCACCAGAGAAAATCATCAAAAATAATGACATTTATGATGATTCAATGATGAACCAGTATTTTTATTTTAATGGCTGTCCATCTGTCGCTTTTTATTTCGAAATTTGCCAATTTCCTAAAATACTTCATAAGATTTCTATAACTCTCAAGGAAGGGGAGGAGCAGAGATATTTGCTGGTATCGATCAATCATATTATGGGTCTAGCCATTAAAAAACGTAAGGGTAATGTTATTATTCTTTACTACGATCCTAATGACACGTTGCGAAATAAAAGAATTATTGTTGGCTCTGAAAATAATGTGAAACATCTTAAATATGATGACTTTTTTTCTCCTATAGATTTGAGATCATACTTTCCAGACGATTACAAGACTGGTTGTTTGCTTAGCACCGATACGAAGACCAATCAATCTGATTGTCAGGTAGAATGCTTGGCTAGCCCAAGCGTATCATTGGTGCATCTATTAAATGAATTTGGTCATTACGGACATGCTAGATCCTCGCCCAACGTGAATATTATGGTAAAAAATATAAAATACAAGTTGCTTACAGGACAAAATAAATATGGCATGCCTGCACTCTTGATGGCCGCTCAACATGCACACCATGAAGCTACTAAATTTTACATTGAAACTGTTTTTAATAGTTATCTGGAACTTGGCGAACAAGAAATATTACTTGCAGGAAAAACAGAAAATGGCACGCCTGCACTCTTGATGGCAGCTAAATATGGACACTATAAATTTATTAAAGTTTACGTTGAAACTGTTTCGAACAGTAAGCTGCCACTGTATATAAAAGAAAGGTTGCTTGCAGGAAAAAACAAAATGGGCATACCTGCACTCTTTGCGGCAATTAAAAATGAGCGCTATGGAGCTGTTAAAGCCTACTTTGAAGCTGTTTCTAGCAGTAATATACCTTCGCATTTGAAAGAACAGTTGCTTGCAGGAAAAACCACACATAGCAACACATCGATACTCTCAATGGCACTTCAAGATGGAGACCCTGAAATGACTACAACCTACATTGACAATGTTTTGGACAGCAAGCTACGCCCGGATTCAAAAGAAAGGTTGCTTGCAGATAAAAATACAGATGGTGTATCTGCTCTCTTTCTCGTACTTAAAAATGGACACAATAAAGCGACTAAAGTTTACGTCGATGTTATTTTTAAAAGTAATTTTGATCTGGGTGCAAAAGACAGGTTGCTTGCAATATAACCACAAAACCGCACCTTTTTCGTTCCCACGCTCCTGCGTGGAAATGCATATTTATCCTTGATTTTGTAGTATTTCTGCCCATTATTTAGTTCCGTAAAGGGTGTTCAAAGTTTTGTGTCAGCCTAGTCTCATAAGCTGATGTAATCGTCTAAGCGATTCAGATAATGGATCGCCAGCTACGACAGCATTAAACTCCAGTTTTGTACAGGGGCGTCCAGCGCTATGAGGATTTCAGTATACCGGCATAGAACAGTTTCAGTCAGCTGTTATCATGTGTGAAGCTGGTTTTGAATGGGTGTTTATCTTGGAAGCAACTTTTCTCGTATTCTAGTATCCAGACCACTGCTAGAAACAGTTTCAATATAAACTTTAGTGGCTGCATCTTCCATTGTAAGTGCTGCAAAGAGTGCAGGTGTGCCATCTGTTAGTTTTCCTGTAAGCAATCTTTCTATTGTATCAAGTGGTAGATTACTGGTCGCAATAGCTTCAACATAGAATTTAACAATTTTATTGCGCCCATTGATCAATCCCATAAAAAGTGCAGGTACGCCATTTTCTCTTTTTCCTGTAAGAAACTTTTCTTTTGTATTTGGCGGCAGATTAGTTTCCAAAATTGTTTCAATGTAAATCTTAACGGCTTCATAGTCTCCATCTCTAAATATCATAAATAGTGCAGGCCCGTTTTTTGTTTCTCCTAAAATCAAACTTTCTTTTTTATCCAGTGGTAAATTACTGCTAGAAATAGATTCAACGTAAACTTTAATGGCTTTATAGTGTCCATATTGAGCTGCTATACAGAGTACAGGTGTGCCATCTGTTAGTTTTCCTGTAAGCAATCTTTCTATTGTATCAAGTGGTAGATTACTGGTCGCAATAGCTTCAACATAGAATTTAACAATTTTATTGTGCCCATTGATCAATCCCATAAAAAGTGCAGGTACGCCATTTTCTCTTTTTCCTGTAAGCAACTTTTCTTTTGTATTTGTCGGTAGGTTAGTTTCCAAAATTGTTTCAATGTAAATCTTAACGGCTTCATAGTCTCCATCTCTAAATATCATAAATAGTGCAGGTCCGTCTTTTGTTTCTCCTAAAATCAAACTTTCTTTTTTATCCAGTGGTAAATTACTGCTAGAAATAGATTCAACGTAAACTTTAATAGCTTTATGGTGTTTATTTTTCATTGCTATACCGAGTGCAGATATACCATTTTCATATTTTCCTGTAAGACGTTTTATTTTTTCATCTAGGTTTTGACCACTGCTCAAAACAGCTTCAATGTAAGTCTTAACAGATTCATGGTGTCCATTTCTCATTGCTACTGATATTATAGGTATTGGACCGACACAAATATCTTCCTCTAATAGCAACTGCTTTTTTCTCTGATCATTAAGACAAGACAGGCAAAGCGGCGCTTTCTCATGCCCGTAATGACCATATCTATTTAATAGATATATCAATGTTTCGCTCGGGGTCGCCAGACATTCTATCCGACAATCAGATTGATTGGTCTTCGTATCGATGCTAAGCAAACAAGCAGTCTTGTAATAGTCTGGGAAGTATGATCTCAAAGCTATAGGAGACCAAAAGTCATCATATTTAAGATATTTCAGATTAGTTTCAGAGCCAACAATAATTCTTTTATTTCGCAACGTGTCATTAGGGTCGTAGTAAAGAATAATAATACTACCATGACGTTTTTTAATTGCTAACCCCGTAGAATGACGGTTTGAATGCAATGTGTATCTCTGCTCGCCTCCTTCCTTGAGAGTTATAGCAATTTTATGAAGTATTTCAGGGAATTGCTGAACATCAAAATAAAAAGCGACAGATCGGCAGCCTTTAAAGTTAACATGCTCATTTAGCATAACTGAATCATAAAGCTCACGGTTGTTTATTATTTTTTCTGGTGAATTAATATCATTAAAGTCAGGTTTTTTTGTATTAACCCACCAATGAGAAAAACAGCCACATACGATCACTTCATTATTGCGTGTAACTTTACAGTTATAGTCAATCTTCTCTCCTTTAGAAAAATAGGATAGAAAATAAACGTTTGAATGATCATCACTCCCAGAAAATTTTCGACCTGTATATTGACGTTGCTCACTAGAAAGCTGTTTGATTTTTTGTGTAATATAACTTTCTTTATGCTTTGATTTACTTACAAGTCTATAGGAAAAAACACATAATAAACTAATATCCTCATCTGGTGAGGTATTGGTATGTGATCCATGTAGTGATAGATTTTCTTTTAGATAGCAATGGTATGCATGCATTTTTATGTTATTATCCATTAATAGAATTTATTTTTTATTCCCATTCCTTTTGAATGCGTGAAGTTGTTGGATGCTTTCATTCACTTCAATCATTTTATGCCCTAAGCTTTTCACTGACCTACAGTCACATTACAATTCAAAAGTCTTTGGCGCTTTTGGTTTAAGCGGAATTGGCCAATAAATAATAAATAATAAACACAGTCATCCTCATATATTAGACACTGCACATTGCTTTAAATTCACAAATTTTTATAGTGAACGTATATTTTTTTGGATTCAGAACTATCCATCATTAAGTTACTTCTTTCTCCCTCGTTCCCACGCAGGAGTGTGGTAATGAATTGATAAATGAGATATATGGTGAGATATATGGGACATCCATATATTATATTAAAATAACCACCTCATTTAATCCTAGATTGCCAGTATAAGTGACACTCGCTTGCCCGATAAAAACTCAATCGGATTAAAGCAGTCCCTAGATGACCAGCATATTATAACCCATCACCGGTAAAAGTAAGGTACCGATAAGATGAAGGAAAGCTATTTAAACGATATTTAGATGCTAACAAACTGCGCGCGTCTTCATAGATAAAAAGCTGCTGCATATAGATAAACTGTTGCGCATAGCGACGAATCAATGGGATTCACCATGACCACTTTTATTTTCACTGACACGCTCAACGCTCCACCTCAGTCTGACAATTGCCGTTGGCTGCTCGCATCCACGGCTTGAGCGCTAGAGCGACCAGATCCAGAATCACGACAACACGGCCATCTCCCAGCGTGGTGGCACCGGTTATTTCTGGCAGATTCGCATACTGTGGCCCAGGGCTTTTCATCACAATTTCTCGGCTGGCAGACAGGCCATCGACCTGTAATGCCACACGGCTCTCCCCGGAATGCACCAGCAATATCGGAACATCTTGTGTCACCTGCTCCAATGACGACTTAGCCTTGTGAAGCATCTCCCCGAGATAGTGCAGCCGATAGGCACCCTCAGCATAATCAAACTGTCCACTTTCGTAACTCGCGCGTAAGTTAGCCGGACTCACTCGGACAATACCCTCAATCGTATTCAGAGGTACGGCATAGAGCTCTTCGCCGAGATTAATCATCAGCACTCGACTCACATAGAGAATGAATGGCAGGCGAATCTCAAACGTGGCTCCATCTCCCTCGACAGAATAAATATTCAATCGACCACCCAACTGTTTGAGCTCACTGTTCACTACATCCAGCCCAATTCCACGACCAGAAATATGAGTCACTTTTTCTGCCGTACTAAAACCTGGTTCGATAATCATCCGACTCACGTCGGAATCACTCATCTCTACATCAGGCAGCAGTAGCCCGCTCGTCTCTGCTTTTTGGCGGATAACATCCGGATTCAACCCTTTGCCATCGTCGCTCAGGCTAAGGACAATATCCTCGCCTTCACGGCTAAATACCAAGCGTATCTGACCACTGGAAAGCTTTCCCTTGCGAATGCGATCTTCCGCATTTTCAATACCGTGGTCGATGGCATTTCTAAGCATATGCTCAAGTGGTGCCAACAACCGCTCCATGACGCTACGATCCATTTTGCTTTCAGCATGTTCTACTCTGAGTTCAACCTTCTTGCCCAGCTCAGAGGCCACCTGCCGTACCACATGGCGCAACCGTGGCAGAAGGCGAGAAAATGGCACCATGCGGGTTCGCATCAGACCTTCCTGCAACTCCGTATCAATAGAGTCTTGCTGAATGACCAACGTTTCACAATCACGGTTCTGATCTGCCAGTGCATCTTTGAGGTTCATAAGATCTGTGGCAGATTCGATCGACGAGCGTAAGAGCTGGGTCAGCTCGGCATACTGATCCATTTCCAGCGGATCAAGTTCAGGCTGATCCGCCAACTCACTTTTATGGCGTGACAGAATCTGGCTCTGGTTCTCAACATCCAGCCGCCGTAGCTGTTTTCGCAAATCTTCGATGGTGTCGTGCATTTTCTGAAGGGTATCACTGAAATGACTGACCTGTCGTTTAAGGTGGGTTCGGCTGATACGGGCTTCACCGGAAAAGTTAACCAGTTGTTCCAGCAACTCCGCAGGAACATGAACCATATCCCTTTTAGAAACATCCACAGCCGCGTCAGAGATATACGAAGCATGGAGAAATGCAGGCGCCTTGATGAAAGACCCCGTACGCTTATCCGGCTGCAAGAAAGAGAGTACATCCGAAATATTCCGACTCGGCTCAACGTCATTGCTGCTCGCTTGTGGTACAGGCTCAGACTGTGATCCAGTCACCTGGCCCAAAGCGAAGAAAACACCTTCAATCACACGTTTCAGTCGCTCAACGCCTGACACCAACTCATGGAGTTCGGCGTTACTGACATCACCTTTTTGTTGCAGCCCTTCCACCAAAATTTCAACGTGATGACTACTATCACTTAAGTCAACCAAACCCACTACTCTGGCACCACCCTTCAAAGTATGCAGGGCACACATCAGTTTCTCTGCCGGCATCATATTGGCGGTATCGGATTGCCAGATAGACACCTGCTCTTCTATCAGTGCTAGCAGGCCATTTACTTCCTCCAGAAAAATACTGATCATGGCTGGATTCTGACCATCCGGAAGATCAAACGACACAGGTTCTCTATCGCTCTTGTCATCTTGTCCGGAGAGCTCTTCCGCATCACAACCTCTAAATTCCCGAATAATGACGCACAGATCGTCAGCCAGTCGACAAACATTATTCGAACGCAACTGACCCAGCATTTCATCCAACGTATCATGCGTTCGCAGTAACAGATTTAGCAGCTCCTGCGAGACACTCAATCGTGATTCACAAAGGTCTTCATACAAACATTTGAGTTCATGACCCAGATCGCCAATGGCCGTTACCCCAGTTTTTCTGGCAACACTTGTCAACGTATGAAGATGTCGCCGCAGTGCTTGCAGACAGCTATTGTCATCGGAATGCTCAAGCCAGTGATAGAGATCACTGGACGCATTTTTCAGAATATCCGTCGCCTCATCAAGGAACAGTGCAATTAGCTCATGATCCATATAATCAACGATTGAACTATTGAAGACTATCCTGGAGCGATCATCACTATGGGTAGTCACCAGTTTATCACCTGAGAGCGATGCCTCTGACGTCGGTTCATGCCTTGCTACAGGAGCATGCTCCCTCGTGTCTACATCCACTAATAGCTCCGACTGCAGCAGATGTATCTCATTGAGCAGATCATTAGTGCCAGTCAGTGGTGACAGAGGGTTAGAATCCAGCTGATCCAGACCATCCTGGATCAGTAGGCCACCACAATTCAGTAGTGTCAGCACCTGTTCATCAGGTGCTATATTGTGAGTCCAGAACGTATTGATCACGTTTTCTAATGGCTCAACCACATCAATCACTGGCGTAACACCGGCCATCTCGGCATCGTTTCTCAAGGTATGCAGGGATCGTTGCAATACATTACTGATCGCCATCCTCCCCTGTCGCTCCTTGGCTTCCACGATAAAATCATTGATATTCTGCAGATGCACAACGGCCTTGTTTCGGAAACAGTCCAACCGATTAACATCAGCATCCAGCGGTCCTGTTGCTCTCTTATTCACACGCTGGTCTGTCGTGGCTGGAGCCGCAGCAGCAAGCTCAGTTGGCACCCAGGTTTTACCATGGGAATAGCAGTCTGCTTCACTCATCAAAGAGTGAATATCTATAGATAACCATTGTCGTTTTTTGGCAAACTCAGCGATCGTAGAAGGCAGCCGTTTAATCACACGCTCTACCAGAAGAATCAGTGCATCGGTTGGCTCAATGGAGTGATCAATCACTCTGTTGAGCATGTTCTCTATACTCCAAGCCAGCTCACCAACCACCGCTGCACCCACCATACGACCGTTGCATTTCAACGTATGAAACCCTCGTTGACACTCCACCAGTGAGGTCAAATCAGTACGATTGACCTGCCATCGATGAAAATATTCTGCCAACGTTTCCCTGGCCTCCTGAGCTTTCTTAATGAAGACATCAATCAGTTCATCATCAATACAATCGTCAACCAACAAGGTCGTTGCCGCAGGTTCGCCAGCGGTGGCTGTTGCAGGTCGATGGCTCAATCGATTCAGACTTCCCTCTACCACATCCAAAATAACATCACACGGGCTCTGCTGATCATCGATCAGGCGATTAAGGTAATATTCCACACCAGAGAGGGCATCAATGAGTGCATTCACTCCCTGCCAAACAGGCTTGGATCGGCCACTCAGAAATTCATGCTCTATATACTGTGACGCTGCACCCACCAGCATTGCCGCACGCTCCAGTGAGATCACTGCCAAACTATCTCGAACCTTCATCAGCGTCTCAGGTACGGCTGTCAGACAATCGGTATCCCACTGTGACGCAACATAATCGACGATGGCTTCTTTTGCCTGATTCAGCCCGCTGCGTGCCTCCTGAATCGCCGATTGATGGGTGCTGAGAATACCTGCATCAGTCGCCGAAAACTGACTGACCGTCGGCGTTTGTCCCTGTACCATACCAACCAGTGTCTCTTTGGTGTAGATAAGACGACCTGCGACGTCCATTAAGAGAGTGCCATCATAACAGTTTGTATTCACCATCCGACTCAGAATATCCATCTGATTCTGAATCACCTTCTGAGGAATATCTAACTCTAGAACACCCATGATGTCAGCCACTTGGCTGAGTACTGGCAACTGCGCTTTAACCAACTCTTGATCACGGCTCGGGCTGCGAACATACAGATCCAGCGCATCCTTCACAGAGATCAGCTCATCCGATACCGCTTTGATTACCGATAACATGACTTTACTGTTCGAATGACTGCTCGACGCACGAAGCGCCGGACGCTCAAGCGAAACCGTATTTTTATCGGGCAACGCATCCCTCAAACAGTACTGCGCCCGGATCGTTTTCGTCAGTGAACCTTCACTGGTTGAACGAGCCACGTAATAGAGCAGGCTCTCCAGCAAATCATCTGGAATGCTCCGGTTAACCGCTGGTACACCGTCATCAATCAAATGACTGATTTCAACGTTGACCTGACGTAACAGATTTCTAACCATCGACGTATTTTTGCAACCTCCTGATAGGAGACTTTCAATCAGGGCTGAGACAACAGGCCAAAGTCCACCTGCCTGTGTTCCCTCAAACAACGATGTCAGACGTTCCGAGACCTTCAGCAGATACGTTAGGTTTTCTTCTGTTTTCAACCCCTTGATGTAACCGACTAAAGCCATCTGGTACATCTGGCGCAATTTTTTCAGGAGGGTGATTAGTGGGTTTTTTGAGAAGGAGGGAGAGGCTTTGAGCTGATCCCCAGTGACCGCTGAAGCCAACTCATCCTCATGCGATGTGAACAACGACCTCTTTGGAGAACGCTCACTACGAGCCGTCCGTAAATCATTGAACGTCGGCATGGCAACCTCTGGCAGATCCCGACAACCACGGTAAACCGGGTCAAGATACGCTGAGACCTGCAACGTTGACCGAATCAGTACTGCTAGCGATTCGTCCCGATTTGTGACGGAGCCGTCGAGCAACGCATGGATCAAGGCTTCCATCTCTTCCGTCAGCCGAGCGGCACCATAGAGTTCGACCATGGTCAGCGTGCCATAAACCTGACGAAGATAGTTCAGACAGAAGTGCAGCCGAGTCTCATCCTCTTTGCCGAACCGCAAACTCTCGACGTACGTCTCCAGCAACTGACGCGTCTGGGTCAGGGTGTCATTAACCTCACTCTTCACCCAGTCAAGAACCACTTGATCGTGATGATCCCCCATAATTTCTCCCATAAGTTGCAGCCTTGCTACAACTGAATGATTGACTCTAGGTCGGACCCATCAGACTGATGCCTGAAACAACGGGGTTTATGCACCGTTAAATCGTTAAATCGCTAAATCATTAAACCAATGTCACTCATTCCAGCGAACAGTTTGTCGCAGTCACTCGCTGATAATACACGCCGTAATCCGTCAATCACAACTCCCAATCAGATTCGATAACGAAATAAAAGCCATACACTACCGCTCCGTCACTTGGGGTCATCTGATACAATACGACTATTTATTCTCTCTATTATCTGCACAGAGAACCGAAATGATCATCAAGCTCGGCATCGTGATGGATCCTATCGCCGCCATCAACTACCAAAAAGATAGTTCACTCGCCATGCTATTGGCCGCACAAACTCGCGGCTGGCAACTGTTCTATATGGAACAGGGCGATCTATTCCAGGAAAACGGCGTCGCCCAGGCAGCGATGAGGGAGCTGACCGTCAAGGCGGATCCCGATGAGTGGTATTCACTGGAAACAATGGTCATCCACGATCTAGCCGAACTCGATGTCATTCTCATGCGCAAAGATCCACCCTTCGATAATGAGTTCATCTACAGCACCTATCTGCTGGAGCAGGCCGAACAGGCAGGCACCTTGATTGTCAACAAGCCACAGAGCTTACGTGACTATAACGAAAAGTTTTTCGCTACGCTGTTTCCTCAGTGCTCTCCCGACTGCATGGTCAGCCGTGACATGAATCGTCTGCGGAAATTTGCTTCCCAGCACCAAGATGTTATTTTCAAGCCGATGGACGGAATGGGCGGTACAGCTATTTTCCGGGTCAAGGCCGACGATCCCAATGTCAGCGTCATCCTGGAAACACTGACCAACAGAGGACAGTGCCAAATCATAGCCCAAACGTTCATTCCCGACATCAAGAAAGGTGACAAACGGATTCTAATGATTGATGGAGAACCCGTTCCTTACGCACTAGCACGGATACCGGCCAAAGGGGAGACTCGCGGAAATCTCGCCGCTGGCGGCAGAGGGGTCGGTCAGCCGTTGTCTGATCGGGATCGCTGGATTGCTGAACAAATCGGCCCAACACTCAAGAAAAAAGGCCTTCTGTTTGTCGGGCTGGATGTGATCGGTGACTATCTCACGGAGATTAATGTCACCAGTCCAACCTGTATTCGTGAGCTGGATACTCAGTTCGACATCAGCATTGCCGACCTGCTCATGGACAAGATTGCGGAAAATCGACAAATGGCCTGACTTGTATCACGCGGGTATCGGCAAACCATGCTCAATTTGTTATCGTTCGAACATCACTTCATAGACTTTTCCAGCCGACATTGGCAGAGTGGGACTCCCTGCAGCAGCCCTGACCCTCTGGGCATTTAGACAAGACAACTCCACCAACATGGCACAAGCAACTACTCAGGTCACAGCGACAACTCAGGTCACAGCCAAAGACCGACTAAGTTTTACTCTGCTCTTGGCAATCGCTCTGCATACGCTCATCATTCTTGGCGTAGGCTTTGCTATGCGCGATCAACCGAAATCCTCTAAAACCATCGAAATCACTCTCGCCAGTTTTCGCAGCGAGAAAGCCCCAAAAAAAGCCGACTATCTGGCACAAATCAACCAAGATGGCAGCGGCAGTCTAGATAAAAAAGTCCGCCCCTCAAACGATCAGCCACCGGCTCCCGTTCAGGACAACGACATCCGTGAAGTTGAACTGAAAGAGCAGACAGAACTGAAAGAGCAGACAGAGTTGCAGCAACAGACACTGAATAACGCCAGCAAGATTACTGCAACCATATCGGATCACCCTATTGACGATAGCGAAAATCAACAAAAAGAGAGTCCTGTCAAGGAGAATAAAACGCCCCGTTCACAAGTCAACTTGCGTGCCGAGATCGCCAGCCTTGAGGCTGAACTGTATGATCAGCGTAATGCGTACGCCAAGAGTCCCCGCATTTTGCGTCTCAACTCTTCTGTAAGCCGTCAGAGTGACGGTGTCTGGTACATGGAGGCTTGGCGCAAAAAAGTCATGAAAATCGGCAATATTAACTATCCTGAAGCCGCCCGCAGCGAAAAGATTTATGGCCAGCTTGAAATGGCGGTGCAGATCAAGAGAGACGGCACTCTGAACAAAATAGAGATCCTGCGCTCTTCCGGTAATAAGGTGCTTGATAATGCCGCCATCCGAATTGTTGAACTGGCTGCGCCTTTCGCCCCTTTTCCTGATAATCTACATGAAAAGGATATTATTGAAATCATCCGAACTTGGCGCTTCGAGCCCGGTGATCGACTATATAGCGGCTGAATAGCGGCTGATACCATTGTCCGCTGCAGGTAACTCAGTCACTGCCATTCACCTAGTTTTATGAACACTGGCATCACCAGCCCCGTATTCCGCGGCATCGCCAGACAATCTGTCATATAATTTGCGTTTCAATCGTCACTCTACGACAAACTATGAAACTAAAACCTGCAAGAACCCTGATGGCCTTTGACTTTGGCACCCGCAATATCGGTGTTGCCATCGGCCAGTCAATCACCGGAACAGCCAGCGCACTGCCCGGACTGAAAGCTCGGGACGGTCTTCCTGACTGGCAACAGGTGAATCACCTGATGAACGAGTGGAACCCCGACGTGTTGGTGGTCGGCATTCCACTCAATATGAATGGCACAGAATCCGAGATGTCACTGCGGGCGCGAAAGTTCGGTAATCGGCTTTATGGTCGTTTTGGCAAAGCGTGGCATGCCGCTGATGAACGACTCAGTACCTATGAAGCCAAGGAGTGGGCTAATTGTCTGGGTCATAGTGGTAGTTATCGTGACAACCCCGTGGACAGCATGGCAGCACAAATAATTCTTGAAAGCTGGATGAACGATCCGGTCAATGTCGGCTGGTTAGTGGCAGGAACCTCAAGATAAGTCAACCTGCTCAGAGGTTTCTAGCGAAATTAAAGAGCTGCTGTCACTATCATCATCAATTATCAATCCACTTGAAATGAATGACTCACTACATTTCTCTTATGCTGACGATCACACCACCCATTAAAAACTATCCGGATACTGAGCTTTCAAGCGTGCCGCTTTCTCGGTAATTGTTCCGTCATCGACCAAGCCTCTGAGGCAATGATCCAGTGTCTCCATGCCTACCTTTCCTCCGGTCTGAATGGAAGAGTACATCTGGGCTATTTTGTCCTCACGGATCAGATTGCGTATTCCTGGAGTAGCGATCATGATCTCGTGAGCCGCCACTCGCCCCCCGCCCTCCTTTGGCACCAGCACCTGAGCAATCACCGCCATCAGTGATCCCGACAGCATAGAGCGCACCACTGATTTCTCGCCAGCGGGGAAAACATCAACGATACGGTCAATGGTCTTGGCGGCAGAGCTGGTGTGCAAGGTTCCGAACACCATATGCCCAGTTTCAGCGGCGGTCAGCGCCAGTCGAATGGTTTCCAGATCCCGCATTTCACCCATCATAATGATATCGGGATCTTCCCGCAGGGCAGAACGCAAGGCAGCATCAAAGCTATGCGTATCACGATGCACCTCTCGCTGGTTGATCAAGCATTTCTTCGATTCATGCACAAATTCGACCGGATCCTCAATCGTCAGGATATGGCCATACTTGTTCTCATTGATATAATCCAACATAGCGGCAAGCGTGGTGGTCTTACCGGAACCCGTAGGACCGGTTACCAGACACAATCCCCGAGAAAATAGAGCGATAGTCCTGAAGATATTCTTCATCCCCAGCTCTTCCATGGTTAACACGTGACTGGGAATCGTTCGAAACGCTGCAGCGGTACCACGATTCTGGTGAAAAACGTTGACTCGGAAACGAGCGATGCCAGGCACATCGAAGGCAAAATCCACTTCATTGAACGCTTCATAAGCCTTGAACTGTTTCTCATTCATGACCTCGCTCATCATACTCACCACCTGCTTGTTCTCCATAGAAGGCAGGTTGACTCGGCGTACATCTCCGTCAACACGAACCATCGGCGGCAGACCTGCAGAAAGATGCAAATCCGAAGCGCCCAGCTTTATACTAAACGCCAACAGCTCGACAATATTCATTCACTCTCCTAGTGGTCTCATTATTCTCTGATCAGACGCCGTACTGAATGATTGACATCTATAACATCTCTTTAAAAATAACCATCGTTACAACCCATTTTTCTTTTCGCTCAACAAATAGTGATATTATTGCGGTTTTCAGTCGAACTCAGCGAAGAAGGTAGATATCATTACACAACCATGTCTGCAATTGAAACTCATTTCCAACAGGTTCGTGACCGAATTCATACGGCTAGAAAAGCCTGTGGCAGAGCCGATACAGTCCAGCTTCTGGCCGTCAGCAAGACTAGACCCGTCGCACTGATACGCGAGGCTTGGCATGCCGGTCAACGCGATTTCGGCGAAAACTATGTGCAGGAAGGGATCAACAAGATTTTAGCACTTCAAGATTTTGAAGGCATCTGTTGGCACTTTATCGGCTCGCTTCAGTCCAACAAAACACGCACCGTAGCGGAACATTTCCATTGGGTGCACAGCATCGATCGGTTTAAAATTGCCCAACGGTTGAATGAGCAGCGGCCAGACCACCAGCCACCACTGAACATCTGTCTTCAGGTTAACATCAGCCATGAAGACGCCAAATCTGGAATTGCGCCAGATGAAATGATAACACTGGCTGCGAAAGTGCTCTCCTTATCTAACTTGAAACTGCGCGGTTTAATGGCCGTACCAATGCCAACGAACGAGTCAGCTGAACAGCATACGGCCTTCAACGCCATGGCAGACTTACTCGTCAAACTGCAGAAACGCTGGCCAAAACAAGCGTTCGACACACTCTCCATGGGCATGAGCGGTGACATGGAAGCTGCTATTAAAGCAGGTTCCACCATGGTCAGGATCGGCACTGCGCTATTTGGCGTCCGCGATGACTCATAACGTGTAATGACATAATCGATCTCAAACGGAACAGTAACATGACAACAGCAACCTTAGCGTTCATCGGCGCTGGCAATATGGCCAGCAGCATTATCGGCGGACTCATCAGTAACGGGTATGATCCTGAGCGCATCATTGCGGCAAATCCTGGTCAGGAAGCGCTACAGGCAATGGCAGCACGCCTAGGCATCAAGACGACAACCAGCAACCATGAGGCGATTGAACAGGCCGACGTGGTGATCTTCGCCGTCAAGCCACAGGTGATGAAAACCGTGATTTGCGCACTGGAAACGACCCTTCAGAACGTGCGCCCCATGCTAATCTCTGTCGCAGCGGGTGTCACCATACATAGTCTGAACGACTGGAGTGGTGGTGGTTTACCGATTATCCGCTGCATGCCCAATACACCAGCCTTGCTTGGCTGTGGCGCTAGTGGTCTTTACGCCAACGACCAAGTATCTGATACCCATAAATCCGTAGCAGATACTGTCATGAAGGGTACAGGTATCACCCGCTGGCTAGAGACTGAAGAGGCCATTGATGCCGTCACTGCACTGTCTGGTAGCGGACCCGCCTACTTCTTTCTGTTAATGGAATCCATGATCAACGCCGGTCAACAGCTCGGTCTGACGCCAGAAACCGCCACTGCACTGACTCTACAGACAGCTCTAGGGGCTGCCCGCATGGCCGCTGAAGGCGATATCGATGCCGCTGGACTCCGCCGACAAGTCACATCGCCTGGCGGCACCACAGAACAAGCGCTCAACAGATTGGAACAGGGAAACTTCCGAGAACTGGTTCAGTCCGCAATGGTGGCCGCTAATCAACGCTCCTGCGAACTGGCAAAACAAGATTGACTTTTTCTATCGTAGCTAGTAGCTAGTAGCTAGTAGCGAATTGTGGATATGATTAGGGTGGGAGTGTTGCAACATCGACACAGCAGCCCCATATAGAGAATTTAGATCACTTAAGAGTTACCGATTATATGTCACCCATATCACCACTGACTAGCTCTCTATTATTTCTGGTAGAAACCGTCGGTAGCCTGTTTATTATGGCCGTACTAATCCGCTTTTTACTGCAACTGGTGCAGGCGGATTTCTACAACCCCGTCTCCCAGGCCATCGCAAAGATAACGGGGCCACTGCTCAATCCGCTGCGTCGTCTGATTCCCAGTTTCAAGGGTTTCGATATCGCCGCCCTGATTCTGGCTTTTCTGGCTCAGATCGCCCTTGTCTACCTGCTACTGAGTATCCAAGGTTATCTCCCCTCCGCAGTTCCAGCGGAACAGGTGCTGGCTATCTCACTCTTCAAACTGCTGAAAACAGTGCTGAATATCTACATGTTCAGCCTGATTATCATTGCCATCGCCAGTTGGATTACGCCCCCAAATCATAATCCCGCACTGATGCTGCTGAATCAACTCACTGAGCCACTGAGCCGTCGAGTTCGTAAGATCATTCCGCCGATGGGTGGGCTCGATTTCTCACTGATGGCACTACTCATCCTGATTGTCATGATCAAGAATGTCCTACCAGCCATTATCCCAGGCATATAAACCCTTCTGATCATTCTAAAGAACCGTGGCTATCACCACGGTTGGGTATAGTTCCCACTCAACTATTTCTGTTTGCGATTAACCTTCTTCTGAAATATCGCTATATACTCTTATACTCTTATACTCATCAACGGCTCACGAACCAGGCACACAATCCGCCAGAACGCTGTGCTAGCTCACGCAATGGTCAACCTGTTCGGTGAAACCATCACCTACCACCTATTGTGGTCAAAATGAGGCTATTTGATGCAATCTTTATCTCTGTTATGCCTACCTCTCTTGCTGTTATTCAACACAGCCATTGCCAATGAACCGAAATCCAGCCAACAGTTCGGCGATTACGTCATCCATTACTCGTCATTCAACAGCACATTTGTGACACCTGATGTCGCCAAAATCTACGCCCTGACCCGAGACAAACGTACCGGACTGGTCAATATCGCGGTTCACTACAAGGGCAAGCCGATCCCTGCGCAGCTTGAAGGCGAAACCGCTAATCTGTTACAACAGAAAGAAGCCTTAACATTCCGACTCATTGACGAAGAGGAAGCCATCTACTACTTAGCGCCCTTTCACTTCATCAATGAAGAAGTACTGCACGTCACCGTGACGGTGACTCCGGAACAGGGCGGCAGCCCAATGACAGTCCGCTTCTCCCGAACCTTCTACGAAGGCTGACAGCATCCATGTCCTCAGATATTCGACAGATCGTCCTCGCTACCAGCAACCACGGCAAGCTGGCTGAATTCCAGTATCTGCTCAGCAATCACAACATCAAGATCCTGCCCCAGAAGCAGTTCGGGGTCATGGGCGTGGAGGAGACCGGACGCACCTTTATCGAAAATGCCATCCTAAAAGCACGGGCAGCGGCTGAAGCGTCCGGCTTGCCGGTCATTGCTGATGATTCAGGTTTGGAAGTCGACGCACTGAATGGCGCTCCGGGTATCTATTCCAGCCGGTATGCCGGAAACAATGCCTCAGATACAGACAACATAGAAAAGTTGCTCAAGGCGCTTGAGGGGGTTGCCATCGCTGAGCGGACGGCACGCTTCCAATGCCTGTTGGTCTACCTGCATCATGCCGATGACCCAACACCCGTGATCTGCCAAGGATCGTGGGAAGGCTCTATCACTGAAGCACCTCGGGGCAACCATGGATTTGGTTATGATCCCGTCTTTTTTGTACCCAATATGCGCAGCACGTCGGCAGAACTCACGCCTGAGCAGAAAAACGGACTGAGCCACCGCGCCATGGCAATGCGTCAACTGGCAGAAAAACTGACTGATGCATGGAGATCGACATGACACGTCGGTTATGAACTTCGGTGCGCTGATCCCGTATCATTCCAAGCTTTGCTGACTTCTGACGGAAACCGACTTGCTGACCCTCCCCCCCCTAAGCCTTTACGTGCACGTTCCTTGGTGTATTCGAAAGTGTCCCTACTGTGATTTCAACTCTCATACAGCCAGCGAGACACTGCCGGAAAAGGAGTACATCAACGCCCTGCTGGACGATCTTAAAGCCTCGCAGGCCGCCATTCAGGGCAGGCCCTTACACAGTATTTTTATCGGTGGAGGCACGCCGAGCCTGTTTTCACCTTCCGCTTATGAGCGGCTGTTTGACGGACTGCGTCGGTACATAGCATTCAGTGAGTCGATTGAAATCACCCTAGAAGCCAATCCTGGCACGTTTGAACAGAGCAAGTTCACAGGATTCCGAAAAACCGGCATTAATCGGCTCTCCATAGGCATCCAGAGTTTTCAGGATGAGAAACTGAAGCGACTCGGTCGCATTCATTGCGGAGAAGAGGCACAGCGCGCCGTTGCTATGGCTTATGCCGCTGGCTTCACCAATATCAACCTGGATCTGATGCATGGCCTGCCCAATCAGAGTCTGGAAGATGCGCTCTTTGATCTAGAAACAGCGATAGCACTGAAACCAACTCATCTGTCGTGGTATCAGCTGACCATTGAACCCAATACCGTGTTTTACTCAAAACCACCGCTATTACCAGAAGATGATACTCTCTGGGATATTCAGGAGGCTGGCCAGCGCCTGCTAGCTGATGGCAATTATCAACACTATGAAATCTCTGCTTATAGTCAACCTGACCAGTCATCCCAACACAATCTTAACTATTGGCAATTCGGTGACTACCTTGGCATTGGTGCCGGTGCTCACGGCAAGATCACTCGGCTGGCACAGGGAGATATTGTGCGAAATTGGAAAACCCGCTTGCCAACTGATTATCTGAATGTGAACAAACCCTTCGAAGCAGGTAGCAGAATACTCTCTCGAAAAGAGCTACCTCTAGAGTTCATGATGAATGCGTTAAGACTAAAGAAGGGGGTAGATCGCCACTCTTTCAATCAAAGAACGGGATTATCTTGGAACACCATTGCTGATTCAATAAAAAAAGCGCAAGAATTAGAGTTAATCTCCAAAAATGATGACAAATTACAACCAACGTCTAATGGAAGTTTGTTCCTCAACAATATCTTGTCCATGTTCTAATTATGACAGAAAGAGTAACAATGATGGCACTCCTTTCATCAGAACAGATTATTATGTTATTAATGAAAAAATACTCATTTTCATCGTATTATTGAACTTTCTCCTAAAAAAAATATCGAATATAGTATGCACCAAGAATAAATAATCATAAGGGAGTAATTATAGTATGGATAGTATGGATAGTATGAATACGAGCAGCATGAATTCATTGTCTAGTATCAATCATAGTACTAGTATGCCAACCGATGAAAAACCATATTTTTCACAATGGAAGGCTATGAGTTACGACGATAAAATAAATAATATCCAGGAGAACATAAAGAATAACTATGGCGATGCAATAAAATTCTGTAAAAATATTAACGATCGTAAAGTAAATTTTATCTCCACTAATTCCGGTAATGAGGTTAGCTCCAAGAATATATGGGATCTATGGAACGATATAAACCTATTTAGAGATGCGCACTATGCACTTAAACTACAATTAGAAGAGATGAATTACACGTTTGATGAGCATAACGCTCTCATTGAAATATGCAATCATTTTGATGATAAACTAAAAACAATTGATCGTCACATTGAGCATAAAACAACAGAGATTAGAAAAATCTCCTTAGATGAAGATCAGTTTCAAATTACGCTAGCATGTGAACTTCTTAAATCACTTAAGGATACAGAACTACTCATAGATACGAATCGTGCAGGTCGCATAGAAGGAAAAAGTTTTTTCCTTGAAATAAACGATAAGGAAAAATATTATGATGCTGAAGATCATCAGTCAACGGAATGCAAACAGAAACTGGATGAAGTTGACTCAGTGTAAATGTAGTCAATAAACAAATATCTGGTATTTTTCAGGACGATTTATGGTAGTTATTCATGTCTCAGTGTCAGCAGATGGACATCATGATAAAAGATGAAAAATCTGACACTGAGAATCTGAGATACCTCTACTGCAACAGTACACAGCTTCCAGCTTAAATATCGCTACAATGGTAACAAGCTAACATGAAAAATAACCATTGTAATATTTCACTCAGAGCAGATTTTATATGGTTCATTAAAAATATTATTTAATTTCATTTTATCATTGAACTTTTATACAAGCACATTATCTAACAGTATAGAGAGCTAGGTAAAACGAATGGCTTACAATTTATTTATTTTAGGATTCACAAACATGAATAATACAATTTCGACAAACACACAGACAAATACATTTCGACCTTTCAATAATGGCCTTACGTCCGCCAGTGATGGGATGGGTTTTTCGGATTGTAGAACTATGGATCTAACGAAAAAACGAAGCCATTTCGTTCAGACCCTTGGTAATTATGATGTGGTGGCTACTTTGCATCGTCTTGAGCAACGGAGAATTGAGACTGTTACAATTAACGCTAATAGACCAAGCACAGATATCACTGGTATACATCAACTTTGGCAAGATATAAATCTGTTTAGATGTGAGCAACATGGAGTTAAGCTGAAATTAGAGGCGCTTGAATACAGACTGGATGACACGAACCCTTTAGCTAGACTATGTAATTATTTTGACAATGCATTCACTGGATTGAATAATGAACTAATCGACATAAAAAATAAAGGAGAAAGTGAAGAATTCGATGAAGCCACCATAGAAAACAATCAATTACTATGTCTTCTTGAAACACTTGAAACAGTACCGTTATTACCGAACGAAACACTGCTAAAAAGCTTAAACATAAAAGATATTTTAGCGATTGGTATCACGGATATTTCGAACGCAATACAGGACAACGCCAAAGAAGCTGCTAATCGTTTTCGACATGAGCAGAGGTGTATCAAAATGGATCGTATGCAACAGGATAGTAAACGCAGATTTATGGATAGACAAGATTGTAACCAAAAAGACAGCATTAAGCACGATGCTAAACACAGTTTAATGGAGGAAGTGAAACCATTACGAGACTGTAAATAACTCTGTGT
>JAGLCE010000105.1 GCA_023146365.1 Endozoicomonadaceae bacterium | reverse complement strand
ACACAATCTAATTTACAGTCTCGCTTTTGGGATTAGCTAACGACAATATTTACCAGCTTACCGGGGACTACAATCACCTTCCGTACGGTTTTGCCTTCAATGAATTTCTGGACGCTGGGTTGCTCCATCGCCAATTGCTCCAGTAAGGCTTTATCTGTATCCGCCGCTGTTTCCAGTTTGGCGCGAACTTTGCCGTTCACTTGAATGATCAATGTGATGTTGTCACGGGTTAGCGCGCTTTTATCTAGCACGGGCCAAGTCGCAGCGACCATTGGCTCATCATGATCCAGTTCCTGCCAGATACTGTGGGTAACATGGGGGACAATGGGTGCCAGCAGCAGAGTGGTTGCTTCCAGAGATTCACGGATTACTGCGCGTCCTTGGTCGCTGGCATCGCTGAACCGGTTGATCGTGTTGGTTAGCTCCATCACCGCAGCAATTGCCGTATTGAACGTCAGACGGCGATCGTAATCATCACTGACTTTCTGGATAGTTTCATGCGTTTTGCGGCGCAAATCTTTCTGTTCTGTCGTTAGAAGACTGGTATCCAGTGCGACAGCCGCGCCACTGGCAAGATGATCTTTCACCATTTTCCATAGGCGGCGCAGGAAGCGGTGTGCACCTTCTACGCCCGATCCTGACCACTCTAGGGACTGTTCAGGCGGAGAGGCGAACATGGTGTATAGACGCACGGTATCAGCGCCGTACTGGTCAATGAGCTGCTGGGGATCAATGCCGTTGTTCTTGGACTTGGACATCTTGCTCATGCCGGCGTGTTCTACGGTTTCACCGGTCTCCTTGTGCTTTGCGGTGAGTAGACGTCCTTTATCATCTCGTTCGCTGATGACATCGGTCGAAGGGATCCACTGTTTGGTGCCTTTCTCATTCAGCGTGTAAAAGGTGTCAGCTAACACCATGCCTTGGCAGAGCAGGCGCTTGAAGGGTTCGTCGTTGGCGACCAGCCCGGCGTCGCGTAACAGCTTGTGATAGAAGCGGGCATAAAGTAGGTGCATGACCGCATGTTCAATCCCCCCAATGTACTGGTCTACGGGTAGCCAGTAATTTGTTGCCACAGGGTCCAGCATGGCTTCGGCGTGGTTGGGACAGCAGTAACGAGCATAATACCAGCTAGATTCCATAAAGGTATCGAAGGTGTCGGTTTCTCGGGTAGCTGGTTGGCCGTTATGGCTAGTTTTTGCCCATTCTGGATCGGCTTTGATGGGGGATTGGATACCGTCCATCTCGACATCTTCTGGTAGATGCACCGGCAACTCTTTCAGTGGGACAGGTACTTCTGTGCCATCTTCCAGGTAGCGCATGGGGATCGGTGCGCCCCAGTAACGCTGACGGCTGACCCCCCAGTCGCGCAAACGATAGTTGACCTGCTTTTCACCCAGACCCGTGTCAGCCAGGTGTTGGGCGATGGCATCAAAGGCTGCTTGGGATGTGAGTTTGTTGAACGGGGAGGAGTTCAACAAAATGCCTTTTTCGGTATAAGCCGCCTGAGTAATGTCATACTCAACTGTCTCATCGACAGGTTTGATGACCTGTTCAATGTTCAGGCCATACTGAGTGGCGAATTCCCAGTCCCGTTGATCGTGGGCCGGTACCGCCATGACTGCGCCTGAACCGTAATCCATCAGGACAAAATTGGCGACCCAGATTGGCACTTCGCGACCGGAGATGGGATGGACAGCGTATAGGCCGGTATCAACCCCTTTTTTCTCCATGGTCGCCATGTCGGCTTCAGAGGCGGTGTTGCGCTTGCACTCTGTAATGAAATCTGCCAGCGCAGAATGATTGTCTGCCGCCGCTGTTGCGATTGGGTGTTCAGCGGCTAGACCGATGTAAGTCACACCCATCAGGGTGTCAGGTCGTGTGGTGTAGATGGTGAGTGGGTCAGCAACGCCTTCAATGGCGTGAGTCAAGCGGAACGTCACTTCCACTCCTTCGCTACGGCCGATCCAGTTGCGCTGCATGGCCTTGACCTGTTCCGGCCACTCTTCCAGTTTGTCTAGGTCGCTCAGTAGTTGATCGGCGTAGGCGGTAATCTTGACAAACCACTGGGGTAGCTCCTTACGCTCGACAATGGTATCGCAACGCCAGCAACGGCCGTTTTCCACCTGTTCATTGGCTAAGACGGTCTGGTCGTTGGGGCACCAGTTGACGATGCCCATCTTTTTGTAAATCAATCCCTGTTCGTAGAGTTGGGTGAAGAACCACTGTTCCCACTTGTAATACTCAGGGCGGCAGGTGGCCAATTCCCGGTTCCAATCATAACCGAAGCCCAAGCGCTTGAGCTGGTTTTTCATGTATTCGATGTTGGAATACGTCCAGGTCGATGGTGCGGTCTTGTGCTTGATGGCGGCATTTTCCGCCGGTAAGCCGAAGGCGTCCCAGCCCATGGGCTGCATGACATTTTTACCCTGCATCCGCTGGTAGCGGGAGACAACATCGCCAATGGTATAGTTGCGAACGTGACCCATATGCAGACGACCACTTGGGTAAGGAAACATGGAAAGGCAATAATATTTTTCCTTGCTCGGGTCTTCGCTTACGGTGAAGCTTTGGTGGTCATCCCAGTAAGACTGGGTAGCTTTTTCGATCTTGTGTGGGTGATAATGTTCTTCCATAATGGCTCTGTTTGTCTGTTTGTCTGTTTGTCTGTTTGTCTGTTTGTCTGTTTGTCTGTTCGTCGAGTTGGATCGGGTGAAGTGATGAGGACGATGCTGAGTTTCGTTGAAAATAACGCTTCGAAATCGGTTAGGATACTCTAGAGACTGCCCTGCGGGTAGTGGTTTTTTTGTTATAGTGATTTTTTTTTGAAGAAGCGACTGGACATGAAAGAGTTGTTGCTGCCTCCAATCATTCAGATAGTGCTATTGTTTCTGGCGTTAGCCTTCTGGAGACGTTATCGAATCGTTTCGTACTCTTTTATTATCGTGGCTGGGAGCACTCTTTATCTGTTGTCCATTCAACCTGTCTCAGACAGAATGATCAGCAAACTGGAAGCGCAAACTTCTGTTTTAAATGCGACGACGATGATGTTTCATCATCAACTGATGGCAGAGGCAATCGTAGTGCTCGGTGGAGGTGCCTATGCTTATGCGCCAGACTACGACATGAAGCCTCAGCCTTCATCGAGATTGTTGCAAAGACTACGTTATGCGGCACATATCGCAAAGCAAACGGAGCTTCCGATCTTGGTCTCAGGTGGCACTATCGAAGGGGTCAATGAAGCGATGGTTATGGATCGTGTGTTATGGGAGGATTTCGGCGTCAAGACACGCTGGCAGGAAGGGGATAGTCGTACGACGATGGAGAACGGACAATGCTCAAGGAAGATTCTGAAATCATTGGGTATTAGCCGTATTATTCTGGTGACTAGTGCATCTCATATGCTTCGTGCACGCTTGGTATTTCAGCATGAAGGCTTCGATGTAATTACTGCGCCTACTGCTTATTTGGGTCGCTTGAAAAGGCGTGGCTGGCATGACTGGCTACCCTCTAAAGATAATCTGGAAAAAAGCTACGAGGGAATGTATGAAGTGATGGGTATGTTGTGGTATCGAATCCGATATAGTGTTTAACACAGAGCAGCCATCTCTATAGTAGGGTTCTGTAGAGGGAGCGCACGGTATGGCCTGCCTGATGACAAATGGTCGACGTGAACCTAAGATTTCTGGTGCAACGTAAAGTGATGAATCGATTGGCGTGGTTGTTCACTAACGAATAGTGCAAAGGAGGCATTGTAATGGTGCGACGACGTCCGTTATTACGTTTTTTGAAGTGAGACATGGAGCAAACTGGTCAGCGTCGATAGACTTTCAATCGATGGGTTTAAGTGATCGAGCACTGAATAACGATATTAACAACATAACCGATTCGGTCAGCAGAGATTCTACAGATGACAAACATATTTCGGCAGGTGGCACTTGCCAGCGTCATTTTAGTGATAGTTTTTGCCAGCACCTCCAGCGTTGCCGTTGACAAAAGTGTACTGGTGAATGAAATCTATCAGCAGTCTGGTCTTAATAGACAATTGGACTGGATGCAGAGCAACTTTGCAGATGCCCGAGTCTTATTTGGTGAAGAGGCTCAAAAAGGAAATGAAGCTACTCGCAATATGATGGCTCAGCTAGATCGTAAGCTCAAACAGAAGTTTTCTGATACAAAAATACGTAAAACTGTTTTGGATCAGCTGAATAACGACTTGTCCGTTGATGAGATGGAGCAAATTCTTCAGGCTATGAAAGATCCTGTTTGGCTGCGAGCTAGGGAATTGGAAAGTCTAGCCTATCAGTCGGGTGGTATTGAGAAGATGCAACGTTATATTGGCCAGCACTTAGAAAGAAGCAAACCGAGAAACGCTCGAGTTGATCTAATCAACGAGCTGATTAATGTCACGGATGCTACCGATCTGACGCTGGAAATGGCAATACAGGGTGCTCTGATGGCTTCCCGACTGATGATGAAAAATATGGGTAAAAGTGATATCACGGAAAAGCATATGGAAAATGCGGCAAGGCGGCAAATGGAAAGTTACCGAGACCAGTACCGTGGCATGTTGGTCAGCCAGGTGCTTTATGTTTATCGTCATATGTCAGACAGTCAGCTAGATGCCTATATATACCTTTGTTCCTCAGCAGTGATACGCAAGCTAAACCGTAGCATGACAAATGCTTTGCTGGCAGTTATGCAGTAGTAGAACGTCGTGTTCTCCATCCTATTTTAAGAAACAGCAGGCAGAGTATCAGCACCGGCCATGAACCCCAGCGCATGAAAGGTGTTTCGCCGGACATAACTGGTAACTCACCGGTTAGAACGCCTGCCTGATACTGCGGAATGCTGCTGACAACCTCTCCTTTATGATTGATCAGAGCGGTGATGCCGTCATTGGTGCCGCGGATCATGTAGCGTCCGGTTTCAAGTGAACGCATTCGGGTCATCTGGAAATGCTGAAATGGACCAATAGAGCGACCAAACCACGTGTCATTGCTGATCGTGATCAGAAACCCCATGTTGCGTGCTAATGCTGCAGAGAAATCCGGATAAACTACTTCGTAGCAGACATAGGTGGCCACAGGATGGCCGGCTACCTGTAGAGGTGGTTGATGTTCGCTACCTCGTGAGAAAGATGACATCGGAAGGTTGAAAAAGGCGATTAGATTGCGCAGTACCGATTCCAATGGCACGTACTCACCGAAAGGGACCAGCTTTTGTTTGAAGTAGTGGCCTTCGCCTGTTCCAAGGCTGACAGTGCTGTTGTAAAAGTGTTCTTTTTCATGCCAAGGTATGCCGAGAACAAGGGTAGTGTCCGTCGACTGACCCTTCGCATTGAGCTGCTCCATGAGGCTTTGCACATTCTGGTATAAGGTGGGAATGGCATTCTCAGGCCAGAGAATGATATCCCGATCCCAGAATGGATGAGTCATACTCAGGTAGCGTTCGATGATCTCGTCGAGGTGGCCAGGTTTCCACTTTAAATTCTGAGCGCTATTTCCCTGTATTGCGGCGAATGACAGCACTCTTTCATCGCTCTTTTTTGTCCATTGAATGGATTGCAGAGGAATGGAGGTCAACGATACGCAGGTGGTAACGACTAGGATGGTCAGTACGCTCCGGTCGTTTCGGTTATAGAGGTATTGTGCAAGGCTGCTGGAAAAAAGGACTAACAGTAATGAGAGCCCCAGTACACCGCTGATGGGTGCCCATCCAGCCATGGGGGTATCAATCAGTACATAGCCGGCATAAAGCCATGGAAATCCGGTCAGAAGCCAGCCCCGCACCCATTCAAACAGCACCCAGGTAGCGCTGAACAGGAGTACGGGTGCCCAGTGATCATCACTGCCAGTACGGCGACACAGCCAGCGATAAAAGGCAAACTGAGGAGCGGTAAATACCAGCGCCAGTGCCATAACAAACAGAGCCGTCAGGGCAAAGGCTAATGGAGGCGGCGCACTGCCGAAGTGATGAATGCTGACATAAACCCAAGAGACTCCCGTTCCGTAGAAGCCGATCCCAAACCATCCGCCACGCCAAGCGGCCTGTTTCGGTGTAAGGCTGCGCATCAGTGAGAAGGCCGCTATGCAGACGAGTATCAGCACAGGCCAGAGATTAAACGGGCTGAATGCCAGTGTCGCACAGGCACCAGCAAAGCCAGCCATCACATGGCCAGCCCAAGGTTTTGATCTGATCACTGGGCGGGCGTGATCCGCAGTAGACGAATCCGACGGTTATCGGCACTCAGTACTTGAAAGGAGAAGTTTTCAATCGTGATGGTTTCATTGCGCTTGGGCAGATGGCCAAACTGTTGCATCACGATACCTCCGATGGTATCGAACTCTTCTTCGCTGAAGTTGCTGTTGAAGTGTTCGTTGAAATCATCGATGGGGGTGAGCGCTTTGACCACATATATTCCTTCATTCAGAGGCTTGATGAAGCTGTCTTCCTCGACATCATATTCATCCTCGATATCGCCGACGATCTGCTCCATGACATCTTCAATAGTCACTAGGCCAGCCACGCCACCGTACTCATCAATGACAATCGCCATATGGTTCCGGTTGGTTCGAAACTCATGTAGTAGGACATTTAGACGCTTACTCTCCGGAACGACAGTGGCGGGACGCAGCAGATCTTTAATGGAAAAGCGACGGCTTAGAATTAGCGGAAGCAGATCTTTGGCTAGCAAGATGCCCAAGACTTCATCCTTGGTATCACCGATCACGGGGAAACGAGAGTGACCCGATTCTATCAGCGCAGGCAAAAACTGTTCCGGAGTATCTTCAAGCTGGATGCAGACCATCTGGGAGCGGGGGATCATGACTTCGCGAACCTGCATGTCGACGACCTGGATGGCGCCCTCAATAATCTGCAGAGCCTCGCTATCCAAGAGTTCGCTGTGTTCCGCATCTCTGAGCTGGTTCAGAAGATCCTCACGATTTTTAGGATCATTGGAGAAAATCTGTTTCAGTCGATCCAGCCAGTTTTTCTGCTGGGTACCAGTGGACAGCGGTTGCTGTTGATTGGCGGGCTGTTGAGGTGAATTGGGCTGGTCGTCGCTCATTGTCTTCTTTAACGTGGTTTCAGAGAAATATCGTCCATGGCATAAGGGGCGGGATAGCCCAGTCCTGTCAGAACCTGTGTTTCGAACGCCTCCATTTTGAGGGCGTCACTATCCTCTATATGGTCATAACCGAGCAAATGCAAGGTGCCGTGAATGATCATGTGAGCCCAATGGGCGTTGAGGGACTTATTTTGTTCCTCGGCTTCTCGTTCGACGACTGGGGCGCAAACCGCCAAATCGCCAATGAGCGGTAGACATAACTCCTCAGGTAAATCGGACGGAAATGAGATCACATTGGTCGCGCCTGGCTGGTGGCGCCAAGTCTGGTTTAGTTTCGCACCTTCCTCCATGTCAACGATTCGGATGCTGATCTCGGTCTCTTCGCGGGCATGGCCAATGGCGGCTTTCGCCCAGTGCGTTAGGGTCTCTTTCGAGGGTAGATTGACACTCTCGCTGGCAACCTGAAGATCAACATAGACAGCCATCAGGCCTTTCCTTCCGAGGTCTTGCGGGATGAATGGAAAGAGTCATGCTGATCATAGGCTTCGACGATCTTCTGAACCAATGGATGCCTAACCACGTCGCGGGAGTTGAACAGAGTAAAGCCGATGCCGGGTACGCCTTCCAGCACTTCGATGGCATGAGCCAGGCCGGAACGAGTGCCATGTGGTAGGTCGACTTGGGTGATGTCGCCGGTGATGATGGCGGTAGAGCCAAAGCCGATTCGGGTCAGAAACATTTTCATCTGTTTCATGGTGGTATTCTGCGATTCATCTAGGATGATGAAGGCATTGTTGAGAGTGCGCCCACGCATATAGGCCAGTGGTGCAATCTCAATGATATTCTTCTCGATCAGGCGGGCAACGCGGTCAACGCCGACCATTTCATACAGCGCGTCATACAGTGGGCGCAGGTAAGGATCGATTTTCTGGGTGATATCGCCCGGCAAGAACCCCAGCTTCTCTCCCGCTTCTACGGCAGGGCGTACCAGCAGAATACGGCGAATCTGTTCCATCTCCAGCGCCTGTATCGCACAGGCTACGGCCAGGTAAGTTTTTCCGGTGCCAGCAGGTCCAATGCCGAAGTTAATGTCATTTTTTAGGATGGTACGGACATACGTCTGTTGATTTGGCCCTCGAGGCTTGATCACTCCCTTACGAGTTTTTAGGGGCGTGACGTCGAAATCCTGAGTGCCGTTAATCACCGCTGCGATAGAGGCATTCTGCAAAAAGAGGTGTACGGTCTCCGGAGAAATGTCGCTTGCACCATCTGTTTCTGCGTAGAGTCGTCTTAGGATCTCTTCTCCAGCATCCATCATCAATGCTTGGCCGGTCAGCTCAAACCGGTTGCTGCGGTGATTGATGCGGATGTTCAGTCGTTGCTCAATTTGTTTTAGGTGTTCGTTGAATTGACCGCAGAGCAGGGCGAAACGGTAAGCGTCGTGAGGCTCAATAGAGAATTGGTGGCCAGCAGATGCGCCGACAGTGGGTTGTGCGTTCAAAGTGTCGTGTTCAGTCATGTTGCAATGAGTCTCTTGAGGATATACCGGTTATGCTGTCAAGGAAAGGGCGACAGGTGAATACTTAGCTGGCTCAATCTCAATAGCTACACGCTCTGCATGGATATAAGCCACTGGCCGTTTGGCAGTCAACACATTCATTATCTGGTGGTTTCTATTACATGGCAGGGGCGTCTACTCCTATACTCGCATAGCAAACGTAAAATCTCTGGTGTTCGTTTATATATTGATTGTCGCAAGACGCACAATCAAAGGGGCTTTTGATGGTTGTGGCAACCCAAGCACGGACTTTCTCATCGATATCATCTACGAAATAAAAAAAATCCATTGAATGTTTTTTTCATCAAACAGGATGCTTTTTTTCTCTAATCGAATATCGCACCAATCTAACATAAATAATAAAAAAATTTTATTATTGAACTTTTTATAGTTTATTTTTTCTTATACTTACGAATCAAATTTTTTTATTAATTTTTATTAATTTTTATTAACTTGGAGTACACATAAATATGTTAAATTCTGAACACAGTACGTCTGTAGAGATGAATGTTATGTTTAGCAATAATCATTTATTAAGCAATGAAGCTTCCAAAAATGATACATTTTCCAGTGATAATGATAACGAATCATTATCGTTTATGCCATGGAAAGGTGGCATGCAAACAACAAACGAAAGCCCAATATGTAAACGAAAGATTGATGCACAGAAACGAATAACTTCCACCAGTAATCCTGAATTGCATGCATCGTCATCGCTCGCTCAATTTCATAAATTTTCCACTGATAAAAACATTGTCAGAATCAGGTCAGAAGAAATACACAGTAGCGCTGGAGCATCGCAAGACATACAAGTTTTCACTGAAGCGACAGGTGCGGAAGCAACAGCTCATCTAGTCGAGAGAGAAGCATCGCAAGACATACAAGTTTGCACTGAAACGACAGATACGGAAGCAACAGCTCTTCTAGTCGAAAGAGAAGCATCGCAAGACATACAAGTGACACATAAGAAAGAAATACACAGCTTGGTCAGGGAGGAATTAGATGAATTTATTACAGATATGTTTTTTGCTTTTTCTAAGTTAAACAATAATCTAATTGGCCCAATCACTTGCACAGAGGTAGCGAGTGGTTTTTTTGCTTATATATTTTCAGCCCTCAATCTTTCAAGTATTGTTCATGATAATCATGATTCCCCTCAGGCTTGGCTATCGTTCATGACTGCAGGATTGGCTTCTAGTGCAATGTACGCTGACGCAGTGCTGACCGTTGTAAAGGATCCTGTTAAATTAAAAGATAAAATAAGAGAGTTTAAAAAATTATCAAAAGCAGAGCAAGTGAAAATTGCAGTGCCGATGTCAATTGTTTGTATTGCTTCACTATATTCTCCTCTGCATGATGCATTTAATGCGCGTGATGGAGTAATAACATTATTCGGAGGTGACGTAACGAACCCTTCTACGCTTTATCAGGTTATAGGTGTAGTCGGTGGACTATGTAATTGGGGCGCTGAAAGTCTGCTACCTATGATTCTTGGGCTACGATTATTGTCTAGAATTAAATCTGATGTCAACCAGTTATTGTTTGCTGATAGAGGTTATCATAAGATGGTAGAAAATGCTGTACAGCAATTTACCGCTTTGGTGGAATTGTACAATAAGTCAATAGATTTGAATGGTAATCCAAATGAGCTTATCCTAGATGTCAATAGTTCAGAGATTATAACATATAAGGCATTATTGGATCAATTGAGTAGCAAACCCGAATTTCTAGAAAATGTGATATCAGTTATACACGGTGAGACGCTAGTCTCTTATCCTATCAGAACCCGTATACTAGCTGGGATGAGTATAGGTGTTAAATTAGCTGTTGTAATGTCCATAAGCGGATGGGCCGAATCCGTAACTACACTGCCATTCCTTCTTCGGACATTAAAGATTCCTGAAAAAGTTGACTGTGCCGCACTGAGAACGCAATTAACCAACATCGATATTAATTTTCCACTGAACATGCTCAGGCAGCATGCATATACAGTACAGGGTATAGCTGGCATGGAGAATATTTATCAAATGGATAATGGAACTCAATGTATTTATTACGCTATTGCACAGAAGGTTAGAAATTTTAACAATAGCGTTAATCAAGGATTGACGACAAACGGCTTCAGACGATGTGTGAACATCACATCAATCAACCATTGGATAAAATTCGGCGCTGTAGGATTGGCAACTCTTGGTGGTGTCTCCTACGCTACTATGCTAATTAGAGCTATAAATGTGAGTGGGGTTAATTATTTAATTGAAGCAACACAATGTCCGAATGTCACTATTCCTAGTGTTTCTGCGGATATGAGAACCGATCCATGGGATACAACGTTGCTTCTCTTGGCTATCGGATATATTTCATTAATGATGCTGTGCGGTGCGATGAAGGCTTGGGCTAGAGGAGCTGACAGACTACACTCAACAACAAATAAAGGCACCAAGGTTATCACCCTTACAGAGCATGAGGAGCATGAGCATACACGTCGTCAACTAGCTATAGCAGGTCAACGAGAAGCATAAGTTAAAAAAATGCCAATAGATGTCCCCAAAATGAGATGATTTAGAGGCCACTAGATTAATGCAAGACGTGGTGGTTATTTGGTTCATTGTGTGAGAATCACAGCCGACGAGCAACTGGTTCTCAAATCCATTCCAGGTAGGTCATGTCAGTTTTGTGGAAACCCAGGACCGGTCTCCATGGAGCTGAAACCTTGCTCTTCTGATGCTTATGATGCTGAGGTAGCTCATTGAAATAACCTGCAGTGGCGTAAGACCGCAACCAAATGTCATAAAAGAACTGATTCTGTGAGTCGGCAGGTAAAGTCTCAGCTGGGCTTAGGCTTTACTCTGGAGCACATTGCAGGGCGTATGACGTTGGACTCTTTTAATAGGGCGGTTAGCTACCAAACTATCTATCGTTTAATCAAGAAAAACCAATAGTGCTATCTTCTATCCCGCAAAGGAAAACGTTATCGGCAACGTAAGGGTGCTGAGGCTTGCGCCCGCTTAATCCCCTAATTGAGTGTTCCCGAAGGGCATGAAAATCATCGGCGGCTTGTTGAGATATAAAATTGATGAGGCTCAATGTCTAATCAGCATACGCCTGCGAAAAGCCTTAAGCTACTTTAAATCCGATTGAGTTTTTATCGGGAAAACGTGCGTCTCTTATGCTGGCAACCCAAGAAACACCTCATAAATTATACGATGCTATGTGTTTAGCTGCATAACTATGAGGTGTTGTACTGGCAGATTGAAATCTGCGCCATTTAAATCTAATTATGAACAATTAAAGAGATCTAGAAGCGGTTTCTCTTTCTCTCCTTGTATCACGTTCCGTAACTAATTGATCATGAATATAGAAGCTAGGCTTCTGAAGTTTTAATGCTTCATTGTGACGGCAAATATTCTCAAACTCCCCTGCAACTCCTAACAGATCCCAAGGATTAACTTTATTGGATGTCGACATAATAGTAAGACTGGTTGGCAGATGTTGATTATCACCAATCTTTGGATGTCCTATTGGCACTGATATTGCCGGTAAACAGGCCACGTTGCCGTAACTTGCCAATTGTGTAAACTGGAAGGTATGTGGCGCATTTGAGCTATCAAAACGACGTCGCCACCAGCTAACCGGTTGAGCCACTTTATTGCCTGTTGGCAGCACCAGGAACTGAATCCCTTTAGAGTATAAGCTTTCAAGCCGTGCCGTTATGGCATCCTTTATCTCTTGAAAGTTGTCTAGTTGCTGTTGCGTAATGGTTCGAGCGGTAGCAATATTGGCTTTCAGCGAAGCAGGTGCGTTTGCTCGTTGTTCATCCGTGAGTACGTTGTCATAAACACTAATCTCCTCTGCTGAGAAGCTGCCGGCATGAGAAAGCAACATTGCTAATGCATTACTTTCACCATGTTCTCCCTCAAGTGACATGACATCAATGTCATGAAATGTATGCTTATTATCTGAATTATTACGCCAAATTGCCATTGCTTGCTCGCATTTATCACGTATCTGGTCATCTACAATGCGCGACAAGCTACCAGTGTCAAATGCTATTGAAGAAGATTTGAACTGTAAGCTATTTACGTCAGGTTTAACAGTCGTCATATGCTGCACAGCGTCAACGAGGTTAGCTATATTGTTTGCTATTAAGCCCGGCTCACAGAGCTTTGAATTTTGGTAGGCACTGTTTTTCGATGATAGAAACGGGTTTCCATGTTGATCACGTCCCCCTTTAAATCCAGTTACGCCAGTATGGTGAGCTGGGCCACGGGCAGAACCACCAGCATCCGTGGCGAGAGCTACAGGTGCCGCGCCAGCAGAGACAAGTGCAGCACCAGACGTGGTAGAGCCACCGCAGCCTCGCGTTGCATCATACGGATTGGGTGTTTTTTCTCCGCGGGTATCAAATCCTAAAGGTTCCTGGCAGCTGGTTGAACCAAAACAGTAAGGTGTATTCCCTGCTTCGATATTTTGTAAGCATTCTTGGGTTGTTGCTTGAATCTCAGCATGCCCCGGAATGCCATGGCTTGATGATCGCCCTGCTATATGAATTTCTGGCTTACAAGGTATGGCTATTTTGTTAGCATTGTCGGGGTGATCGTTGCTATAGGATTCATATAGATTCCTTGTAAATTTAGATAGAACAGGATCTTGTTGACACCTATCTAATACGGCTCTTGAATCAGCATTCGTGATGCCAGCCCATGCTGAGCTAGGTGTATCTCGGAAATATTCAGAATCCACTGGTAATAATTCAAGATGTGCTGCCTTTTTAAAATCATCGATACTGATCGACTCGCTGGTCAGTCCAGGGAGTTCTACATCCTCTAAATTCAATGGGGCGAAGTGAACTTTGAATACTACGTCTGGCATTAAGCCCAGCTGATTTCTTGCGAGCTTAGCAAATAGAGTAAAATGGCATATAAGCCAGCTAGCTATGCCAAGAAGGGGTTGCGATAAAGCTATCACCTTTGGAAATAGATGGTCAGGATTGCAATTGCGCACATCATGCGAGGCAATAGACGTTTTATTTTCAGAAACAAGCTGTGTGATTTCACTTGATGAATTCTTATCTTCATTGATCATAAGAGGATCAGTTTCTACTGATTTTACATGTGGTACTTCGGCAATATCAATCCTGTTGATGTGTTCATGTGAACCATGTAAGGAGTTAGACGCGATAGATTGTAATTCAACTTTCATGAGATTTATCTCCAAATTAAAGAATGTATAGATTTTACTTAATCATCATCAGCGTCAAATTCTATCTACTATAACGGAAAACAGAAAAATATAACGCTTACTCAGTTTGTTGGAGTGTATGAGGGGGTATTAGGTTCAATAAAATAATGCTAATATTAGCAATAATAACAAGTGTGTATTTTTTATATTTACTAAATAGTAGTTAATAGTAGTTAATGGTAGTTAATAGTAGTTAATAGTCGGGTCTCGCATGATTATAAACGCGTTTATAATCATGCGAGACCCAACACCTAGTAATAGGTCGTAATCAAGCTGACTGAGGATGCAAAAAACCGGATTGAGGAGTGTCTTGGGCTATTTGGGCACCTTTTTATCTATTTTTCGACCATAAAATGTGGTTATAGCTTAACAAATACGGTTGAAAATACCGCGCCAGAAATCAATTTTTATATTAATAATCAGTACGTTGCTAGTTTTTCAGAGCAGACTAGTTAGTTAGTGGTGTAAATAAGTCGTAAATTGGTCGGCGGGCGTTCAAATTAACGCTTGATAGGGTCGATTGGTCTACAGCAGCGAAAGGCACATGCAATGTTGCCAGTTTAATTAATAATTGAGTAGTGTAATTAATAGCTGAATTGAGTATTGCATTGTTGCTGGGTTCAAGGAGCTGTTGACATTGAGGTTTTATTTTATTCATCTAAAAAACAATTCAATCTGCCAGTGCTGCTTGTAAAATATGGTTTTCAATAGCGGTGTAGGGCGATCTTTTCTGGAATTTCGTTGAAACCAGTTATCGACTATCTAGCGCCTTCTCCTTGCGGCTTCCATGCTTCCATTGTTAAAACGAGTATACCCTGTGTTAATCTGTTTTCATTTTATCAGATTATTTCTGATAAATCCTGTATGATAAACAAGAATTCATTTACAAAGCGTCCATAATATCATGTCAAAGTTTTTTTACAAAGGTAGTCGTTTCAGTATGCAGGACAACCGTAGCACTGGGTACACCCCAAAGAAAGTGATTCGCATAGGAACAGGCACCAGTCCAGCTAGGATCTCTGTTCAAACCGAAGAGCGTGAGAAAGAGCTACTGACACTTGCTAAAGCTCACAGTGTTGTGGTTGACATAGTTGTCGCTGAGGACGAGCCGGAAGATACCTGCCAACTAGATGCCCTGATTAACAAAGCAACAACCCAAGTAAACGAAAAAATTCCTTCTCGTAACGATCCCTGCCTTTGCAGCAGCGGGAAAAAATATAAGAAGTGCTGTGGTGCTTGAGTTTGATCATTCGCTTTGTACAGTCAATGGTGTGAAGTTCAAGCTGGACTTCACACCATTGACTGTGGATACCTGTGGTTTATCCTTTTTTTAAATTTATTGAGGCTCACTTAAAAACATACAATAAATAGATTGGAAATATTTTATTTTAAAAATGGATCTATCAGTAATTAAGAGAGATAAATATAGAACCTGAATCCGTGACTTATTGATTGCTGGCACAGTTCCCGAACTTAAGAACACAGAGTGAGGCTCAGGATTCAACTTTTTACTGAGAATTGTCCGCAATTTATTTAAAAATCTATAAATATTACCTTTAGAACTGGTTTCTAAAG
>JAGLCE010000104.1 GCA_023146365.1 Endozoicomonadaceae bacterium | reverse complement strand
CAAAACCGATCTTGACCTGGAGCGCTTGCCATCAGGTAAGTTTGCCACCAATGCACTGATCATGAGCCTGGGAGCGTTGGTCTACAATATTTTGCGCGGTATGGGACAAAAGACGCTATTAGGGTAACAACAAAGGCGGAAAACCGACAAAAGATCCTGAAGCAGGTTGGCACGTTAAGAATGATAGTCGGGGTAACAAGAAGGCCATCTATGGTTTTTCTGTTCTATGGTGTGCCAAAAATATGTTCTGCGGGATAGGTACGTCGAAAACCGGTGCAGAGCACTAGAAACAGGTATCAAACCGATTATTTGGCGTTAAATGCTCCAGTGAGTTTCGTAATGGGTGACAAAATGAGGAAAGTTTAATGAGCGCAGCTAAAGTCGCTGGTTATGCTGAGGTCTCAACTCCTTATCGCTATACAGGCTGTGCCGATACTTAACCGAAAAAAATCTTTATTTTTACTGACAATTGGGTTATTAATGCTATAATAGAGACCTTGCGGGAGCGCTATTTTAGTAAAAACTTAGTACAAACTCATGAAAACCCAGAATTTCAAACTAATTCAAAAGGGTGTTCAGGCGCTTGATTTTAGTATTTGAAATACGAGGTGTTTTTTATGAGCAATATGATGATTCTGCCCACCATTCCGGCATACAGCATGCAGCAGAACCTGTGTCCTGCTATGACCAGCATCGCCAGAAGTCACTATGTCTTCTGCAATACGCATCATGTGGTTATTACACCATTCATTAGGAAGAAGCTCGATTCCTACCATGAGGATACAGAGACCGAAGAGATGGACAAGTATCACAAAATCGAAAAAGTACACCGTAAAAGCAACGCCTGCTTTGCCTTCATGAAGCAGCACTTTTAATCGAACCATTTTAACTGATTAACAAGCTTATTCTATGCGGACAACGGCTTTCCTTGTCCGCATTTTCAAGACCGAAATGACTCCCTGCGATTCAGCCATGCACGCTTGATTTTCGATAAGAATTGACCCGACTCGTAGCATCCGACGCTTTCAGCAATGATGATGGCGCATTCACCTTCACCCCCACCTTTGCCATCTCGCTTAGCAACTGTGACATAAGCAGCCCCCGTTTCCAGAGAAAAACGACGCCCAGTCAAATCACTTAACCACTCAACACCCGCTAGAGATGCTGCCGGAGAAACCTCCGTCATGACCTTCGCTTGAGAATCCAGATCCATGATACATTTCCCATAATTCATTCCCCCCACTCCGACACGGATCGAGCTATTACCGCGCAACTCTTTACACAGCATTTTCAATGCTCGATTGAGGCCGTATTCTGAAGCGCCCATTAAAAAGGTTATCTTGCTGTGATTCTGGTCATACTGAGCCAGCTGTTTTTCAGTCTCTCTCACTAACAGCTCAGCCGCCGCTCGCAATAGGAAGTGATCCAAAGTCAGACGATCAAACAGCACACCGGTTAACTCTTCCGTCACATCACGGGCTACCTCCTGCAAGCGTCCGCATGAAATCCGATGGCAAATACCACTACAGAACTCAATCTGCATGGAGAACTTCACAGGACAATCTTCAGGAATAATCGCAATATAAGGTAGGCCTAACAGTTGCGCATACCAAGCCTCAGCCATCGCCATTGAGGGAGGAGAGTTACTAACCACGGGTTTATCCTCTTCCAGTTTTCGCTGTCTCAACGCTTGCAGAAAAAGCACTCTGGCCACCCGTTGCCGCCAGCTGCCAACCGGATTAATGGATTCTTCTTTGAGAAAAAGCATTAGTCCATTAGAGCGTGTGGTGTTAAGCCTTAACAATGGTGTCTGCACACACATTTCATACTGTAACTTCTGCTCAGCCTGTGCTACCCACTCAAGACGGTTAATCATAGCCTTACCTAATGCAAGAAATATCAGGATATTATCACCGAGACAAAGTGTAAGCCGAACGGTGCAAAAGTCTATGACATTAACGGTTAGATACTGGACTAATACTAGGCAATATCGCAATGAGGCTGTACTATGGCGAGGATTACTAATACTTTTTGCGACTCAATCATGCATTCAATACTATTATCGCTGGTATTTTGAACACAATCGCAAGCCTCCGGCGCAAGGAAAAACATACACTTTGAAAGGCTTCCTGAATTTATTCCGAAAGAAAACGCTGGTAGCAAAAAAGCAATCTGCCAACACTCAGTCCCATCAGACCAGCTGCCTTGCACACCCCGACACTTGTCACGGCAACCCCAAGAAAAAATCGCAATCCAGACATAGCAAACCTCACAATCAGCCACCGATCATAGCTGACTGGGACATCAGTCAGTTTGATGTACCCCCAGAAGAGGGTAAAACCCGTTTTCACGACTTCAATCTACCTGTTCCGCTGATGCGCGCCATACAGGCTTTGGGATTCAGTTACTGTACTCTCATTCAAGCGAAAATTTTGGGTACAACCCTAAAAGGACAGGATGCCATCGGTAAAGCACAAACCGGTACGGGCAAAACAGCAGCCTTCTTAATTACCGCTATCAAACAACTACTAGAGACACCTCCGCCCAGAGAACGTTATCTGGGCGAACCGCGTGTCGTTATAACTGCACCGACGCGCGAACTGGCCATCCAGATCTGCGAAGACGCTAAAGCCCTGACCATGTACACCGACCTACACGTCGTTATGGTGATCGGTGGTATGGATTATGAAAAACAGCGTCAACACCTGCAGGAAAACTTCCTTGACATTCTGGTCGCGACGCCAGGACGCTTGCTGGATTACATCCAAAAGCACGACATTTATCTAGACATGGTGGAAATCTTAATACTCGACGAAGCGGATAGAATGCTTGACATGGGATTTATTCCCCAGATGCGAAGCATTGTTCGCGCCACTCCCCGACCAGGCGATCGCCAGACGCTGCTGTTCTCAGCCACCTTTAACGATGAGATTATGCGTCTTGCCGAACAATGGACCTGGAATCCGATTCAAGTTGACATTGAACCTGACTGTGTAGCGACTAAAAATGTCGAACAGAAAATGTATATTGTCACCATTGAACAGAAGTATCGCATTCTTTACAACATGATTATCCGCCAAAAACTTGATCGAGTGATTATTTTCACCAATCGCAGGGATCAGACCCGCCGATTGAGCGAGAAATTACAAAAAGACGGCATCAATTCCGACATGCTTTCCGGCGAGGTTCCCCAGAACAAGCGTATTCGCACCCTGGATAATTTCAAAAAGGGCGCGATCCAGGCCCTGGTGGCTACCGATGTCGCCGGCCGAGGCATTCATGTTGACGGCATCTCGCATGTCATCAATTACAACTTGCCGGAAAATCCAGAAGATTACGTTCACCGGATCGGTCGAACTGGCAGGGCTGGCGCCACAGGAACGTCGGTCAGTTTTGCCTGTGAAGATGACTCATTCCTCATACCCCCTTTGGAAGAACTGCTGGGCTACAAACTCAAAAAGACAGCACCTCCAGATGAATTATTGATCTGCTAACTCCGTTATACCCACCACTTCGCTTGGACAGACGCCATTTAAACCTTACTGAAACGTATCCCAGCGTCTTCGTCTATCGACCGATCAATTCAAACGCCGACTCCGATGCACGATTGCCAGCGATGATAAATATCAGTTGCACGTTTGCGAATTTTTATGCACCATAATAAAAGCAGGCTTAGAAAATAAGGACAGTGTTTCTAAGCTGTTGGTTCTACCATCGAAAGGAGCTCCCAAGATGCCTAGAGCAGTGAAGCTTAAATCGATCTCACTTCCCCAAACAATCACCTACGTGCTGGACAGCAACGTTCTCATACACGACCCCAACGCTCTACTGAACTTCGACGAACACCGCGTTATCATCCCGATGACCGTTTTGGAGGAATTGGATCACCTCAAAAACAGTAAACAGATCATCGCATCGGATTGCCGACAGGCCATTCGACTGATTGACAAAATTGTCGGTAGTGCCTGCCCGGAGGAAATTGCCCGTGGCGTTCCCATCAACCGAGCCATGCAGAGTCCCCAGCAGGGTACGCTCGCCATTATAATGGAACATGCTAAGAGCAATCTCACTCACCTTTCCAATAACCTTAACGATAACCAGATAATCAACGACGTATGTCAACTACAGAAGGCGCACCCTGACGGGAAAGTGGTACTTGTCACCAAAGACATCAACATGCGCCTCAAAGCTCGCGGCTGCGGCATCCATGCAGAAGACTACCACAGCGACCACCAAGTCTCTGACATCAACCTCCTCAGCAAAGGCTTTCTTGAAGTCAACGGCAGCTTCTGGGACAACGTAGAGCAAGTGGATACGGAGCAGGTTGGCGGTTACACCTATCACACGCTATCCAGAACCGACAGACTTAAAGAGATCGCCATCAACGAATTCATCCTGGATGAACAGGGATTCGTTGGTCGTGTCATTCAGGCAACCGACCACACCATCAGACTATTACACCTGTCTTATGACCAATTAATGAATCAAAAAGCTTGGGGACTGAAGCCTCTGGATATTTACCAAGCCATTGCTCTGTATTTGCTTCTCGATCCGGATATTCATCTAGTCAACCTAAACGGCCCCGCCGGCTCGGGTAAAACCATACTAGCCTTGGCCGCAGCGATCGAAATGACCGTAGCGTCCAAGCAGTACCGTCGCATCATCGCCACCCGTAGTACTCGCGGACTCGATGAAGATATCGGTTACCTGCCAGGTACGGAACAGGAGAAAATGGAACCTTGGCTGGGCGCCATTACAGACAATATGGAAGCACTGCACAAAGATGATGAAAACACGAATAGCAGCGTGGATTACATTCTTGAGCAGATGCCTATTCACTTCAAGTCACTGAATTACATCCGAGGCAGAAGTTTTCAGGAGAGCTTAATCATTATTGATGAGTGCCAGAATTTGACGCCTCACCAAATGAAAACCATTATCACACGGGCAGGTATGGGAACCAAGGTCATCTGTCTTGGAAACCTTGCCCAGATTGACACTCCCTACCTTAGCCCCGTCAGCTCTGGGTTGACCTATTTAACCGGACGTTTCCGCGGTTTCGAGTACGGCGGAATGATCCACCTAGAAGGGGTACCCCGCTCCGCACTGGCAGCTTACGCAGAGGAAAATCTGTAATAATCTGACACTCTAAAAACAAACAAGGCCTGATCAATACAGATCAGGCCTTGTTAATGCGAAACGCCTTAACCTGTTTTCCCCTGAATAATGGAAGAACAGATGTCAAAACTCATCTAAAATCATCATAGTAGCCAAGAAATAACTCAACCCACATGAGACAAAAAACTCAATCAGACCATTATTTCGCTGCGCCCCATAGAGGCAGATGAGCTTGGTCGTAATACCTTTAGGAGAATAAAATATGAATGCGCAGGAATATGCAGGTTTTTGGATTAGAACTGGAGCAGCCATAATAGATTCAATATTAATGCTAATCATAACTCTGCCAATACTCGCGGCTATATATGGCACAGATTACTGGATGAACGACGCTTTTGTTCCAAGTTTTTTTTATCACTTTGTCAATTATATATTACCCGCAATTGTAGTCATTATTTTCTGGGTTTATAAATCATCTACTCCTGGAAAAATGGCAACAAATCTAATCATAGTAGACGCAAAAACTGGAGGCACTCCAACTACAAGCCAATTCATCGGACGCTATTTTGGTTACTATGTTTCGGTGATCCCATTATGTCTTGGAATCATATGGATTGGAATTGATAATCGAAAACAAGGCTGGCATGACAAACTGGCTGGTACAGTCGTCATTAGAAACAATAACGTTAATCCAATCAGGTTTGAAGATCAGGAATAATCGGCTAGCCAAGAATCTCAAACCCTCAGCCCCCATAACGCCCTGCGTGCCATTTTTCAACACATTGGACACAGGGCAATTCATTAAGCGTGATGACACTTTATCCATCGCATAGCGACACTAAACCCTGTTGTTTTAAATAAGAACCAATATGTAATTGATTCAGAGGCATGCAACTATGCTGACACATGGAGTAAAACAAATATCTAAATAAATGAACTTCCCATGCCGAAAAAAGTCTAATAATATGTAAGAAAACGACTAACGGCTGTATCCTTTGCTTTAAATAGTAAATCATAAAACTAGGTTTTCTGTGGATACATTTGTTTAGTTCATGCCTATTACAGGTAGAACTATTTTTATGTTATTGAAGTACGAATTTCGTAGATAACATGGTTATTTTAAACAGTCAATATTAAAGGTGAAACCTCATGCCAGGCCTTATAAATAATACTACTTCATTTAACAATACAGGTGATAGAGTAACTCAACCAAACACTAAATCGAGTACAGGTCTTGCTTTTGCTAAACGAACTGTTATATATTTTTCTATCGGTGTATGCACACTACTCGCTCCAATAACAGCAATAGCAGTTGGATTTAAAACCTTTTATCATAACTATAAGAGTAATAACAAAATAGCTCTATCCACTAATCTCAGAAAATCTCTAGAAGCAACGGTGTTTACCTTACCATTAATAGGTCCTTTCGTGTTTTATCTTACTGACAATACTAATCATATACCAACTATAACGCTGCCTACCGATTACAATAAATGCAAAATTGATCGGTTTGATTACATAATGCTAAGCATTCCTTTTATGTCATCGTTTGTCATGAGCTGTCGACTTATCGATTCTATATGAAACAGTTGTACGAATATGCTGCGCAGCCGATGGGTCATTTCAAGTCTTTACATTATGGATAGTTATTTTATTTTCCAATAAGAATAAGCAGGATACTTATTCATAAAACCGACAAAACATCAATTTCACTGGCACTCTGTAACTAAAAATTACAACTAAAAAATTTAATAATTAATGGAGTAAGTAATCAATATCGAGCCAAATTACATATATATTAATTTTCATGGAGATAGGATTATTGATAAAATACTTAGGGATCAATCAGGTCAGTTATTAATGTCTTCTTCCGATAGCGATGAAGATTCATCTTGCCAAGAATATAGTTCTATTAATTTGGATTCTATGCCGCTTTCTATTAATCAGAGTTTAATTCCCTTTGAGTGTTCAGGTTCAGTCAGACCAGAGAAATCTCGATATCAACGAAATATACAGATAGCAGAGTGTACACTAAACGCCTCAGCAAAAATATCTGTCAAACTTGCTGTTAATAACGGAAACCACGAAACGCTCGACAGGCTGTTAAAGAGTGAAAATACCGACAGTACCGATAGCACAGGTCAATTAACGAAGTTTAATTTAGGTTTTGTGCTACGTAATGCTATTAAATACAGCGATAAAGCGATTGCTGAAAAAATGGCGATATCCCTGATTAACGCAGGGGCTGACCTGCAGATTGAATATGTTTGTTTATCCAAAACGGTGCTTCATTATGCGATATATTATAAACAGTATAATGTGCTAAAAACCATTCTAGAAAATAATGCAAATGTCAACGGTAGAGACTTTCATGTAGATTCGAATAAGACACCTCTTGAATACAGTATCTTCAAGAGAGACATGGAGTGTTTTCAGTTATTATTATCCTACAAACCCGAGTTGCTCGTGTCTCAATTAATGACAGCGATTACCGTTGCATACAATGATCAGAGTATCGGGGCTACGGAAAACAAAAATATTGCCATCAAAATGGCTCTATCGCTTATTAATGCTGGGACTATCAAGTGTGAAACGTCTAGTTATGAACCAGTAATGCTCTACGCCATAGATCTCAAGCATACTCCGATCATTGAAGCCCTACTAAATATTAGACGTATAGATGTCAATTGCCGTGATACTAAAGGGAGAAGTACCTTCCTCTATTATGCTGCTAGTAGAGGATATTACGATTGTGTTAATTTATTGTTATTTCATAAGGCTAATGTTAATGGTTTTGATGAAAATAATACTCCATTGTCAGGTGCATTGGATTACGAACACGCCGATACTGCCGTATGTTTAGTTGAAAATGGAGCTGTAGTAAATTCTAGAGATGAGAAGCGTTACTGTGAGTTATTGGAGAACAATAGGTTAAGTGATCCACGACGTACCTTATTTAAGCTTGAGAGCATTTGCTTAAAGATAATATTATCTTTGTGTGATAACAAACAAGCGGATAGTGCTAAAGAAAATAATATTAACGCATTAAGCATTCCTAAACATTTTAAAGATATTTTATCGATAGGTATTGGTAGAGGTACAGCAAGCTCTGCATTTTACAAATAAAAATAAGAGAGGAATGAGAAATATCCGATGATAGCAAGAGCGTAAATTTATTGAAATAACTTGAATTTTATTTTAATGATTATCGTTTCATTTATTAACCATTGCTATCATCTTTTTGAGAGTCGTCTCTTTGCGTTCAGCCGAATAATGTTTCATACCAAATAGGTCGAACAGTGAGCACTACAATGAGTCTGACAGAGAGGGTAGTGCGTCTCAATGCTGTTATTTGACGTTACAGTCATGTGTAAAACGCTTCAAAACGAAACGATTTGAAACGATGGTTTTTCAGGGCTGACTGTTTATACTCATTATCTATCTATTTATTGTCATGAATCGCTCACCGATGCATCCGTTCACCCTACCTCATGCCGTGACGTTCTCGGTTGTTTGTTTTTGGGGGAGTGATAGAGTACTCGACTTTTCCAGCAGAGTAAGCGGAGCATGTGTTCGACCATCATCGATCGTACGTTACTTATCTGAGTCATCAGTCACAATATCCGTTACGATCATAGTGGACACCCTAGAGATTCAAACCTTGCCAAGCGCAGATAAACCCTCGATAGACGCCACCAATATTCATCAGCATGAACAGCCAGTATGGTTTGAAAACACCCAGCCTCGCTCTCCAGGAACGCGGGCACTCATCATTGGCGCAGGGATGGCGGGTGCTGCAACCGCTCGTTCACTGGCAGAACGCGGCTGGCAAGTCCGCATAATTGACACGCATTCGAAGCCAGCAGGCGAAGCATCTGGTAACCCTCAAGGCATGCTCTACACCAGACTGTCAGGCCACAGCACGGTACTCAGTCGTTTTATTACTCAAGGGTACTTTTATTCCCTGAAACTACTGACACGACTCGAAAATCAAACCTCTGTCGAACCGATGCTCTGGCAAAAAACCGGGCTCATTCAACTGGCTTTTAATGACGCAGAAAAGAGACGTCAGCAAAACATTATCCAGTTAGGAGAATGTCCAACCACTCTGTTGCAATGGATGAACGCTGAATCACTCTCATCACTGGCGGGTCTTCCTCTGAACGTTTCTGGACTCTATTTCCCAGATGCAGGCTGGGTACATCCGCCAGCACTGTGCCGTTTACTGATCGATCATCCCAACATTCATTTCACAGGAAACCTGCCAGTTACCCGGCTCACGCACAATGGAAGTCAATGGCTGACGGATACTGAAACCAACTCGTCCATTCAGTCAGATATTGTCGTCATGGCCTGTGGCCACAGCTTCTCGAATATTGGTCAAATGCAACACTTGCCACTTAAAAGCATTCGAGGCCAGATCACCCAACTACCGGCAACATCGAAGAGCCGTCATTTACAGACGGTTGTCTGTAGTGAAGGTTATATCGCACCAGCATGGAACGACACCCATACTCTCGGAGCAACGTTCAACTTCAACGACCACTCAACCAGATGCCGACAACAGGACCATGACACCAACTTGAGCCACCTAGCCACCTTCACACCATCCATATACGACGCACTGGCACTCTCTTCTGCAACCCACTCTGCAATCCACTCTCCAGCACTCTATCCAGCACTCTATCCAGCACTGTCAGGACGGGTCAGCTTCCGGTGTACCACACCCGACTATCTGCCGGTGGCCGGTCCCGTCGTCAATGCCGAAGCATTTATGGAAGACTTTGCAGCACTCAGGAAAAACGCCAATCATCGGTTTTCCAATACTCCCGAGTACCATCCAGGACTTTATATCAGCGCCGGTCATGGCTCCAGAGGGCTGGTTACTGCGCCTTTGTCGGCAGAACTATTGGCATCTTATATTTGTAATGAACCTTTTCCTGTTCCTCAGGATCTGCGTCACGCACTACACCCTTCACGTTTTATGGTCAGGCACCTGATCAAGAACAGGTATTAACGCACGCTGATACCCGTCATCGCACCCATCCAGAGATCTCATTTATCGAGCGGTTTGCTTCGCCATCACCTCAGCCATTGGAGGTACAAAGAGCTGAGCATCTATCTTGACATCGTACCAGTTTATACGCCAATCCAGATGCGCACCGGTCACACGCCCCGTTGCACCCACTTTCGCTACTGGCTGCCCCTGCTTAACAAAGTCCCCCTCTTTCACCAAGGATTGACTTAAATGCAGAAAGGCACTGGTCACCCCATAACCATGATCGATAATCATAGTGCCACCAGAAAAATACATATCTGGATGATATAACACAACCCTCCCATCGGCCGGCGCACTGACCGGCGTTCCAGTAGCTGCGGCAACATCGACACCATAATGAGGACGCCCCGGCACGCCATTAAATACACGCTGACTGCCATACACGCCGGTCACCGGTCCAACAAGGGGCCAGATAAAATCACTTAGAAAGGCCATCTGGTTTGAATTGGATTCGCGAGCCTTCCCGATCAGTTCGTTTTCACGCCGCGCACGCTCTTGATCCTCTTTAGACGGCGCTATATATTTCTTCGCAATCCCTTTAATTCGCTGCACATCATATTCCCGCGCCTTAAGCGTCAAACGCTTATAATATTTTCGCCCATCTCTCGAAATAACGGTGTACTGCTGATTCAACTCAGCATCACGGCCAAAACCCAGTATAAATTCTCCATCCGGTGTGACCCTAACTTTCTTATCCTGGTAATAAACTTCAGAATTTAGCGCAACCCTCCCTCTGTAGAGTCCACCTTGCGTCAACTGCACGACATCGTCAGCCCACACTGTGAATGTGTGCATCGCAATTACTACAACGAACAAGCTTTTACTTAAAATAGACACTGATACCCTCAAAATATGACATTCATCGATACTACTTCTATAGTAAACAAATTAATTAAACACCACCTATCGGAACTATATAGCATGAATAGCATGGGTTTTTTTATACTTGCAGTGTCGCTGCTACTGCCTATAATGTATTGTTTCACACTGCTAATCCCTCTCACAATTGATGCTCATCGTCATCAAAGGAAATGAGAGAGCACCCGTTCAGCGACACCTTTTTAAGCGATCGCGATACAGGGCACGCTTACGATCTTACCTTTGGACAAAAAGATTGCTCATCCCCCGCCTCGCTCTTGCTAGATGAGCCGCTACCCACTGCTCACATGAAAAATGATTTGACCTTGCCCTGAGTATCTGCATAATGCTCACACTTTAACCAGTAGCCACTCGGTGAATAGGAAGTGCTTGCTCCAGCCACAATAAGACGATTACCCAAACTTTCACGCCTTGGAAATCCCGTTTTCTGAAGCAAAAAACAGATGTCGAAGAGAGAATTAAAATCTCGAAAATACGATATGACAGAAAACCAAACCCATACAACAACGAAAAGAAAACTCTTGAAAATAGCTATCGCTGGTATAGGTTATGTCGGTCTTTCAAACGCTGTTCTTCTGGCGCAAAATCACGAAGTGGTAGCCGTAGACATCATTCCAGAAAAAGTTAACCTTATCAACGCAAAGAAATCGCCGATTCAGGATGCAGAGATTGAGGATTTTCTCACCAACCACCCCTTAAACCTCCGTGCCACTCTTGACAAGGCCGACGCGTACGGCAACGCCGATTTCGTGATCATCGCCACGCCGACCGACTACGATCCCGAGACCAGCCATTTTAATACTCGTTCCATAGAAACGGTTATCAAGGATGTCATCTCTATCAACCCTAATGCGGTCATGGTGATTAGATCAACGATTCCCGTTGGTTACACGGCAAACTTCAAGCGTAATCACAGCTCTCTGACAACGGATAACTTAATGTTCTCCCCCGAATTCTTGCGCGAAGGTCAAGCGCTGTACGACAACCTGCACCCTAGTCGTATCATCGTCGGCGAGCGTAGCGCACGAGCCGAAACCTTTGCCAAACTATTGCAACAGGGTGCAATCAAGCGTGACATCCCGACACTATTGACCGACAGCACCGAAGCCGAGGCGATCAAGCTCTTCACTAACACCTACCTCGCCATGCGTATTGCCTACTTCAATGAACTTGACACCTATGCGCAGATGCTCAGCCTCAATACCCGTCATATCATCGAAGGTGTTGGCCTCGACCCGCGCGTTGGCACCCACTACAACAACCCATCCTTCGGCTACGGTGGCTACTGCCTACCTAAAGACACCAAACAACTGCTTGCGAATTACGATCAAATTCCCCAAAACCTGATCCACGCCATCATCGAATCGAACACCACGCGTAAAAACTTCATTGCCGACTCCATTCTCGCGCGCAATCCAGCAACCGTCGGCATCTACCGCCTGACCATGAAAACCGGCTCCGACAACTTCCGAGCCTCTGCCATCCAGGGCGTGATGAAACGCATCAAAGCCAAGGGTATCAACATCATCATTTACGAACCCACGCTCACTGAGCATGAGTTCTTCCATTCACGGGTAGAGCGAGATTTAAATAAATTCAAACAAGCAGCCGACCTCATTGTAGCCAATCGCCTAAACGCCGAACTTAAAGACGTCCAAGATAAAATCTACACACGCGATTTATTTGGAAACGACTCATGACACTGAAACTATTAGTCACCGGTGCTGCTGGATTTATTGGTTCCATGCTAACACTACGCCTATTAGAGCGCGGCGATACGGTTATTGGGATTGATAACCACAATGACTATTATGATCCAGCGATCAAGGAAGCACGACTCGCCCGTTACGCCGATCATCCAAACTACACCCACCTTCGCATTGATCTGGCCGATCGCAAGGCGATCGAAGAGTGCTTCGCCACTCACAGGCCACAACGGGTGGTCAACCTCGCCGCTCAGGCCGGTGTTCGCTACTCCATTGAAAATCCACTGGCCTACATCAATAGCAACATCGTCGGCTTTGCCCACATACTGGAAGGGTGTCGCCACAACGGCGTTGAGCACTTGGTCTACGCCAGCAGTTCTAGCGTCTATGGCGCCAACACCACCATGCCATTCTCGATACATCAAAATGTCGACCACCCACTCAGTCTCTACGCTGCGAGCAAAAAATCCAACGAGTTAATGTCCCACACCTACAGCCACCTCTACGACCTGCCGACGACCGGTCTACGTTTCTTCACCGTATATGGCCCGTGGGGACGCCCTGATATGGCACTGTTTAAATTCACCAAGGCGATATTGGCGGGTGAGCCAATCGATGTTTTCAATTACGGTCAACACCGTCGCGACTTTACCTATATAGACGACATTATTGAAGGGATGATTCGCACGCTTGATCGACCTGCATCCACCAATCCCAACTGGAATAGCGATCAGCCTGATCCCGGCACTAGCAAGGCTCCTTGGCGCATCTACAACATTGGCAACAACCAGCCAGTCGAACTGATGGACTATATCAGCTCGCTTGAAAAAGCACTGGACAAAAAAGCTGACATAAACTTATGCCCCTTGCAACCCGGTGATCTACCCAACACCTACGCCAACGTCGATGACCTGGTAGAGCAATTCGACTACCAGCCCGCAACACCTGTTGAAGAGGGTATTGCCCGGTTCATTGATTGGTATCGAGAATATTTCCAAACATGAGGCGGATCTAACCGCTATCACATGAGGGAATCTTCACAAACTCTCGAAAATCTGCAACAATAGCCACCTGATGCGTCGCACAGCAACCGTTTTTTTCATCCGACGCATTTCGCGGCAAAAACGGATCAAACACGGCTCCGGTTGGCACAACTGGCAGTATTACTGATGAAATGTACTGATGCTTCAAGCGAGGCAGGAACAAGAGAGAGCGCATTGAAACGCAAATTGATTTTTGTCGTGAATACGGACAGTTTTTTCATGTCACACCGTTTACCGATCGCACTAGCAGCCTTACAGCAAGGTTTTGAAGTACACATTGCGACGGTGCTGACACACCACATGGATAAGCTGAAAACACTCGGCTTGACGGTTCATCCGTTGAGTTTTGATCGTTTCAGCACAGGCATTATTTCAAACGTCCGTACTTTTTTCCAAATACTTCGTCTCTTCATGAGGGTGAGACCTGACGTGGTGCATTTGGTAACGATTAAGCCTGTGCTTTTTGGGGGACTGGCCGCTCGTCTGGCTGCTGTACCTTGCGTTGTAGCCGCCATATCGGGCTTGGGCTCTATGTTTATGTCGCATCCCAATATCAAGACAACGATGCGACGCTGGCTAATTGAGCGGATTTACCCTATGGTACTTAACCACCCAAATTTAATCGTCATTTTTCAGAATACAGATGACCAGAAAACGTTAACCACACTAAGTCGACTCCCCAAAGAGAAGGTGCGATTGATTCGAGGTTCTGGGGTTGATTTAACACGTTACTCCCCATCCCCGCTTCCCGAGGGAGAGCCTGTCGTGATGCTGGCCTCTCGCTTGTTAGCATTTAAAGGTGTACGGACATTCGTGCAGGCGGCGCACGAATTAAAAAAAAATGCCTCCAATGTTGCTCGTTTTGTTTTGGTGGGCGAACCTGATCTTGGCAATGAGGCAACCATTTCCGAACATGAGTTGAAGCAATGGGTAACCGAGGGGGTGATTGAATGGTGGGGCCAGCATGATGATATTCCGCAGATATTTGCTGCTTCGTCTATGGTTGTGTTGCCATCTTTTTATCGAGAAGGCTTACCAAAAGTTCTGCTCGAGGCAGGGGCTTGTGGAAGAGCGGTAATAACCACCGATACGCCTGGTTGCCGAGATGCCATCAAGCTCAATGTCACCGGCCTATTAGTGCCTGCTCGCGACTCAGAAGCGTTAGCGAGCGCGATTAAACAGTTGCTCGACAATCCCGAGCTTTGTAAGAAAATGGGAGAGGCAGGCCGGAAACTAGCCGAACGCTCTTTCGATGTACAGCAGGTAGTTGCGCATCATATCTGCATTTATGACGAACTACTACAACGAGCAAGTTGATGGTTATTGCAATTACCGGTGCAACCGGGTTTCTCTGAAGCGCGTTACTGAAGAGACCCTCTCATGCCGTATGGGATGTCTAGCAACTAAAGGTGTTAGGCGATCACAACGACCAAACATTCTGCGCAAAAAAAGTCAATTGCAACAAACCAAAAAAGCCCGAAAATGCTGGGCTTTTGAGGTTATGCCATTTCGAGCGTATGAAAGTTCTTTTTGTATTAATGGCGGTGAGGGAGGGATTCGAACCCTCGATACGCGATTAACGTATACTCCCTTAGCAGGGGAGCGCCTTCAGCCACTCGGCCACCTCACCTAGGAATCCTAGGTGTTATACTACCAGATTCCCTACATTTTCAAAGCGTTTTTTTCAAGCAAAATATGCCTATTTACACTTACGAATTTAGAACTGTTCTTCACGCTCCCCTTCCACTACGTCATGAACCAAAGTCTGGCTAACATCTGAATGATCTCTAGCTCTACCGCCTTTCTCTTTCTGAATACGCTGGTAGATTTCTTCACGATGAACCGCAATCTCCTTAGGTGCATTGACGCCGATTCGCACCTGGTTACCCTTTACCCCAAGTACAGTGACAGTAACTTTATCACCAACCATAAGGGTCTCACCAACACGGCGTGTCAGAATCAACATTACAATCTCCCTGTTTAAAAATCAATAAACAATGATCGTCTATTTCATCTACCAGCTTCTGCTTGCAGAATAAACTATCACATACCATTTCACTAATTCAGCAGCTCTCTACAAGACACCCATTCATCGGCCAGTGCTATATTACCGAAACAAGTCAGTCTAATACAGGACTAACGTTTGGTAACAAATTTCCGAACATTTCCCAGCGTCCAATCACTTCTTTAATGTTAACTGGGAGTACTGCGTCGGATTTTCACCGACCCTCGTCACTGTGCAACAATCAGACCCTAACGATCACCACCCTCTACTTACTCTTTCGTTGACACGAACATTGACTTACTCTCTACGCCAAGTCGTACCAACCCCTAACATTCACAATCACCATGACAGTTAAATTCGTTACCGCTATAGAGCAATCTACGTACAGCGACAGTCTGCTATCAACAATCGCTATTTCAATAGGCATCTAAACGGGCCCCGAAAATCAATACTATGCACCGTCCAACACAAGCTCCTTATCCAGCTCAAACGCCGAATGTAACGTCCGAACCGCTAATTCGAGATACTTCTCCGCTATCACAACCGATATTTTTATTTCCGAGGTAGAGATAATCTGAATATTAATCCCCGCTTGAGCCAACGTTTCAAACATCCGCGAGGCCACACCTGCACGGGAACGCATACCCACCCCAACAATCGATACTTTGGAAATCTGGTTATCGCCCTCAACCTCGTGAACACCTATCTCATCCGATGACTGGCCGATCACACTCATCGCCTTTTGAAAGTCATTCCGGTGTACGGTGAATGTGAAATCCGTCGTTTTGTCGTCCGCCACATTCTGCACAATCATGTCGACTTCAATATTAGCCTTGCTGATCGGCTTCAGTACCCGAGAGGCGACACCTGGGATATCCGGTATCCCTTTGACAATCAGCTTTGCCTCATATCGATTAAACGCAATACTGGATACAGTAGCTCGCTCCATCTCGCCCTGCTGCTCCATCGTTATCAGCGTTCCCATGGTTTTCTCAAAACTGTGACGCACACTCAAAGCCACATCGTATTTACCAGCAAACTCCACCGCGCGAATCTGTAGCACCTTTGAACCGAGACTCGCCATTTCCAGCATCTCGTCAAAGGTAATGCTATCTAAACGCCTCGCACTTTCAACAACACGAGGGTCAGCAGTATAGACACCACCAACATCGGTATAGATCTGACACTCATCAGCCTCCAAGGCAGCTGCCAACGCCACCGCAGTGGTATCCGAGCCACCACGCCCCAGCGTGGTGATATTGCCATCCTGATCAACCCCTTGAAATCCGGCAATCACGACCACCCGACCAGCATCTAATTCTTCCCGAATAACACGGGTATCAACACTCTCAATTCGCGCATTGTTATGCTGACTATCTGTCCTAATAGAAACCTGCCCGCCAGTATAAGAGCGAGCTGGACATTTGCACTGGTTAAGCGCCATGGCAAGCAGTGCAACAGTGACCTGCTCCCCAGTAGAGAGAATGACATCCAACTCCCTAGGAGTCGGCGCATCCTGCATCTGGTGAGCCAGCTCAGCGAGACGATTAGTTTCGCCGGACATAGCCGATACCACAACCACCAAATCATGTCCCTGGGCTTTGAATTCCTGTATCTTGTTCGCAATCGCTTTTATTCGCTCAATTGTGCCCACCGACGTACCACCGAACTTCTGAACTAACAACGCCATATTCGTAACTACTTTTATTTGTTAACCATGGAAAAACGTACCACGCTCCACTCAGATCAAAACAGTTCTGCTTCAGGCCGACCCTGTTAACGGCTCACTATTGTTGACTTGTCCCGTCAATTGTTCTTTGACCCAGTCACAAACAGATTCCAGTGCAGGCTTCAGTGCCTGCACATCGGAACCACCGCCTTGAGCAAAGTCCGGTCGCCCGCCACCCTTGCCTCCCACCTGAGAGGCCACCATTTTCAGCAGATCACCAGCCTTCACACGACCCGTAAGATCGTTGGTTACACCTGCAGCCAGCACCACCTTGTCATTCTCAACAGCGGCCAGCATAACCACACCGCTTCCCAGTCTATTCTTAAGCTGGTCAACCGTCGTTCGCAGTGATTTTTGATCAATACCGTCCAACTGTTTGACCAGTACACGAACACCAGCCACATCGATGACACTGGATTCCAGATCACTACCAACACCAGACGCTATTTTCTGCTTCAGACGCTGAATCTCTTTCTCCAGCTCATGGTTACGACACACCAATGCCTGAACCTTACTGACAACCGTCTCGCGACTCCCTTTTACCAGCGCCATCAACGTCTGGATGCGCTGCTCTTGACCTTCGTACCATGCCTCTGCCGCCTCACCCGTCAAAGCCTCGATCCGACGTATGCCAGCGGCAATGCCCGTCTCCGCCACAACGACCAGACTACCGATATCACCGGTACGCTTTACGTGAGTACCACCGCACAACTCGACAGAAAACCCTTCGGCTCCCATACTCAAAACCCTGACTTCATCGCCATATTTTTCACTGAACAGCGCCATTGCCCCGCTTTTCCGAGCACGTTTTATATCCATCATTTCAGTCTGAACCGCGGTATTCAGACGAATCTGCTCATTCGCCATCCGCTCAATCTCACGAATTTGCTCAACAGAGACCGATTCAAAATGAGAGAAATCGAAACGCAGGCGATCACGGTTAACCAATGACCCTTTCTGCTGCACATGATCACCCAGAACACGACGAAGCGCAGCATGTAGCAGATGCGTGGCTGAATGGTTCCGTGCTGTGGCTACACGCTGTTCGGCATTGACCATAGCCAGCAAGCGCTCACCAACCCGAATTTTACCAGACTCAACCATGCCATAATGCAAGTGGTTGTCAGACTCTTTACGGGTATCATCCACCCTGAAAGTACCAAACTCAGATCGAAGCAGACCGGTATCACCAACCTGACCACCTGACTCAGCATAAAACGGTGTGCGATTAAAAACAATGACAGCTAGGTAGCCAGCACTAACAAATTCAACCGACTTTCCCTCACTATAAAGTGCTTTAACCACCTCTTCACTTTCTAGAGAGACATAACCGGTAAACTCAGTTTCACCTTCAATCGTGAGATCGCAGTTATAGTCAACCACGAACTGACTGGATGCACGCGCCATAGTACGCTGTTCATCCATGCAAATTTCATAGCCAGCCTCATCCAGCGTCAACCCCCGCTCACGAGCAATATCATGCGTCAGGTCAATTGGAAAACCGTAGGTATCATACAGTGTAAAAACGGTCTTACCAGGAATCTCACTACCTTCCAGCCCAGCCAGATCATCCTCAAGGATTTTCATACCGTTGTCCAGCGTGCGGGAAAATTGCTCCTCTTCCTTATGCAAAACACGCATGATGTGAACCTTATTCGCCACCACAACGGAGGCAACATCACCCATCACTTCAATCAAAACGGGTACCAGCTTCGCAAAGAACGGATCACGCGCACCTAACTTGTGACCATGACGACAAGCACGCCGAATAATGCGTCGCAGCGTGTAACCACGACCATCATTCGACGGCAAAATGCCATCGGCCACCAGAAACGCACAAGAACGAATATGATCAGCAATAACACGCAGTGAAGCGTTCGTAGTGTCATCACAATTGAGTAGACGACCAGCACCTGCCAGCAACATCTGAAACAGATCAATGTCATAGTTACTATGAACACCCTGCACCACTGCCGCAATCCGCTCCAACCCCATACCGGTATCAATCGAAGGTTTGGGTAGCAGATGCATCTCCCCGTCAGCGGTTCGGTTAAACTGCATGAACACCATGTTCCAAATTTCGATGTAGCGATCACCATCATCATTCGGCCCACCCGGCGGGTCACCTGCGACATCGGGGCCATGATCATAAAACAGCTCACTACAAGGACCACAGGGTCCCGTATCCCCCATAGACCAGAAGTTACTTTTTGCATCGAGGCGAGAGAAACGATCAGGACTGACCTTCATCTCTTTTAGCCAGATATCTTCAGTTTCCTGATCATCCTCATAGACTGTTACCCACAGTTTTTCTTCCGAAATACCCAGCTCAACGGTCAGAAACTCCCAAGCAAAACGGATCGCTTCACACTTGAAATAATCACCGAAGCTAAAGTTACCCAGCATTTCAAAAAAGGTATGATGACGGGCGGTGTAGCCGACATTTTCTAAATCGTTGTGTTTGCCCCCTGCGCGTACACAGCGCTGAGACGTGGCGACTCGAGCATGCGCACGTTTTTCACGACCCAGAAAAACATCCTTGAATTGATTCATTCCCGCATTGGTAAACAACAGCGTCGGGTCATCGTGGGGAACCAGCGAACCACTGTCGACAATTTTATGCCCCTGTTTATTGAAATAATCCAGAAAAGCAGAACGTAATTCAGAACTTTTCATATCACTTTTCCGTCATATCGCTGTCTCACCAGAGGGCCTCAAAAATGGTAAATTCCAAGATTAAACGCTGTTTATCGATCCCGTTAATTGCTGCAATTTGTCGCAACGGCTACCCAAGCTTCCTACCGTAATACACGCAGAGTCACTGGGACCGTTCATTCACAGATTCCAGCAGAGCAAACAGACTCGATGTATCCCAGCGACCGCCTCCCATCGCTTGAACCTGAGCATAAAGCTGATCAACCATCGCAGTGATCGGCAGACTAACACCTTTTTTACGCGCCTCATCCAGACAAATAGAGAGATCTTTGCGCATCCAGTCGACGGCAAATCCATGCTCATACTCTCCCTGCAGCATGGTCTGATAACGGTTTTCCATTTGCCAAGACTGTGCGGCTCCTTGCGAGATCACCTCAACGACCGCAGCAGGATCCAGCCCCGCTTTACGGGCAAAGTGCAACCCTTCCGACAACGCCTGTACCAATCCAGCAATACAGATCTGGTTCACCATTTTGGCCAGCTGTCCGGCACCGGTTTCACCCATTCGCCGCACACAGCGAGCATAATGCTGAATAATCGGTTCAACCTGTTTGAATGCTTCGACATCACCGCCAATCATCACGGTCAACACGCCATTCTCCGCACCGGCTTGACCGCCGGAAACCGGAGCATCCAGAAACCCTAATCCGGCATCTGCAGCGATACTCGCCAGCGCCTTTGCCACTTCCGCTGATGCGGTCGTGTGATCAACCAATATCGCCCTATCTTTCATCCCTGAGAATGCACCGACTTCTCCAAGACAGACCTCTCGAAGATCATCATCATTGCCAACACAGACAAAGACAACATCCGCACCTGTCGCAGCAGCGGCCGGTGTCTGTGCAGCACGCCCCTGGTAACGTGACAACCACTCCTTACGACGTTGGGGAGTTCGGTTGTATACCATCACCTGGTAACCCGCCTCCGCCAAATGGCCTGCCATTGGAAAACCCATAACCCCAAGACCTATAAAGGCAATTTGACCACTCACTCCTCCACCCTTTTTGTCTGTTTTTCATCAAATCATTGGAAAGAAGACACGTTAATATCATGATGATTCCACAACCGTCAGCTTTCACGCATGGCATGCATGATAATCACGATTAAAGCAGAAACCATAGCACCCTAGCACGTCAGCTGAGACCACACCCTAATCTGTCCAAGTTCAGTACATGTAAGACAAATCAGGTGGCCTATATGGGCTACTGATGATAACTCATTGGCGTTTCTAATCCAATGGTTTAGCCTTCATTTCATAGCGCCAGCGCTTGAGATATTGTCAAATGTGGTGTACGGGCATCAGGCGGCGTTCCGGTCTGATTGACTCGTTACCTGCTCTCCATCCTTGAACTCAACGTTGTTGACCACAAGGGCCAGCAGGGTGAACCCCTTAATCCTTTTCCAGTTGCGATGGTCTTCAAGCATTCTGTGATGACTCCAACAACTTGAAGACCATCGCCAGAGTCGTATTCCTAGATCACCCAGCAGTGATGAAGCCTATGCGTCAATACCATTTCCCACCGCACAAAACTACGATGCCTTGTATTCGATGCAACCGATCAATTGACTGGCCTGCACTGTCCTGAATCCGTAACGTCCTAATTACAGTCACAGTTCTCGTGCATAAGAACACCTAATGAGGATCAACATTTAATTTTTATTTTGAACAATCCATCATTTATTTAAAAAAGCATCCTGAAACCTCCGAAGAACTGATTTCTAATGGCTTCACCTGATCATCAAACCAAAGACTGAATGCATTAAAACAACACGTCTTACATAACGAGTGAGAGTATAAATAGAGTTTATTAACGCCCTTACCCGTTAGATTTTTATCCTGCGCGGTTTCGCATTATGAGTCACTATAAGAAGGGGGTGGGGACTCGTCACTGGCACGATACATGGGGTCTGCTTCACTATAAACAGGAAGAATAAAACTGTCGTCATAGTTGGGATTGGGGTTTAATTCATGATCAGAGGTACCTGCCGAATAAGCAACGGCCGTATTGCCTGGCCTCTCTGGCGTAGTCGTACCTCTTATCCAATGTTGGCACATGACTAAAGGATACATGATCAGCGCTCTTCCTCGGTTACCCTGTCTATACCCACGGCAGTAGCAAGTAATTATAAATAAACCAATAAAACCTGACGCTGTAATCAGTGCAGCATTGATTGGTGTAATACTTGGTGTAATACATAGTGATATGGCGCAACCAGATATTGCTGCCTTCTCTGTGATTGTCACTTTCTCGTTTATCATTGTCACGCTCACTGGGTCAGGTATTCTTATTTTTATTATCCTTCCACTGTCCATATCTGCCATATTCCAAGTAGTAATTTTATTGACGTAAGAATCAACAATCTGTTGATTAATCGTACAATTATCATTTAATAATCCAGCACGATAGTGTGACAAGCCTTGGCAAAGAGTGGCTCTATTAGAAGCACCTAAAAATGCTATTTTATACACCTTATTCAGTGTCGTAATACTCGAGTTGATAATGATATTATATATATTGTTATACTCCATCCTATTGCCTATTGAGATACTTACTGTTGACCTGTTATTAGATGCATTAATTTCAGTATTAATAACAATGTGGTTGCGGCTCTGACTGTACTGTTCCCCACTGTATTCATACCCAATGCCGACAGCAGCGCTTGAGTCTACTCCTTTCACTTCGATATGACCGCCACTAACCACGTTATTATCGCTCTGTGCACTTCTAGCTTCTCCTGCGCCAATACCAACATGTGCCCCTCCACCATCGACTATCGTGAGATTAGAGTCGATAACCATGTTGTGGTTGCTTAGAGTATATCGAGTATCACCGACGTTCAAGACTGCTGCCCCAAAAGCTATCGCTGAACCGCTACCAGTTATCTCGATTTTACAGCCGATAGCCAGTAAATTATTGACCTGGGCAGTGTGACGTACCAATACTGCCCCGAAAGCGCTTCGTATACCATTGCCAGATAATTTGATAGTGCTGTTAATCGCCGTTATATTGTCGCAATAGCTCCTATCGTACATATATATTACACTACCGCAATATGCTCGAGATTTTGTATCCATATTGACTCTAGCATTTATAATCGCATTATTATCAACCGAGGAATCATCGAACATTTCTAACGTCAAGAAAGCGAAAATTGGATGATCCTCTTGCAATATAATATTTGCACCTACTACACTACAACCTTCGATCCGTGCCCAGTTACTGAGTTTTCCAACCAGTATGGCAACCATACTATCGCCCTGATTATTATTAAAACAATAATCCTCTACTCGGATATTTTTCAACAAACTATTATCACTTGCAAACATAGCGATTAATGGACCGCAATATACATTGGTGATATTCGATCCCTTAAAAATAATATTCCCAATCACTCCACGTCCATTAAGGTTTCGTATCAGGCATCCGTTATATTTTGAAATACTGTGCCCTTTTCCATCTAAAGATCCTCTAAAATTTTTTATGGCAGGGCAGATATCGTTATTGCCAATAAGGTCTTTAGTAATAATATAATTTCCGTCTGTCGGGTAGCCATTACCTTCTCCAATCTTTTGAAACATTTTAAAGTCATCGATTTCAATTACTCTTTCAATAGTGCGTGCTTCACAACTGGGAATATTAGCGAATGCATAGAAAACAGTGGCTATCTGTATTGCAGAGATAAGATAAGACGCAGGAGGATAATAGACATTAGCCAAAACAGAGCATATATCCAAAAAGGTAGGATTACAGTCAGCTTCTGTCCATGGATCCTCCATCAAGTGAGCGAACATAGTGATAAAATAGCCTGACAAAAAACCATAGAGTTGCCTTTTAATTGATGTTTTTTTTGTATTTTTGCTGTTGTTATTAACATCAATGATATCTTTGAAGCAGGGACAACTCATGCTGTTCGAATCATCTAAATCAGCCTTGACTTCATTCAAACTAACCGTTCTGTGGCATCGAGATCAGTGAATATCATGATCCTCAGAAGAAAAGAATCCCTCACCTGACAAACATAAAACAGCCTCTTTCGATATTATTTTCGATAATTTTCTTGCCCCCATCGAAGCCCATCTAGCAGACGTGTCGCTTGATAACTCATGACACGTTCTGTTGGTGTTGCTGATCATTGAGCAGACAAAATTATCATTTGGTATTGAATTCATATAGGGTACTATTGTGCATTATTTTAATCGGATATGTTTATATTAATCCTATAGATAGATATAGATTATGTATAAAAGTTCAATAACAGTTATATACCAATAAATATCAGCATATAGCACACAGCCATTAATCAATTAAACGGTCTATATTGACACCTTGAATATATTCTATTAATACTGAACACTCAGAGTTTTTGTCATCCTTACTCATTTCAGTTTCAGCTTCAGTTATAACAACTATAGATGGAGATAATCACTTAATATTACTGTATAGCACCTTTTAATTTTACTTCGATGAACTGCATGTTTTATTTATATTGCTCACAACCCTGCAAAGTAGCCTCTGCTAACTGAATGCATCAAAACAACACGTCTTACATAACGAGTTGAAGTATAAATAGAGTTTATTAACGCTCGTTAGATTTTTATTCTGCGTGGTTTCGCATTATGAATCACAATAAGAGGGAGGGAGCTCTTCAAGGTCACTACGCATGGGGTCTAATTCACTATAAATGGGAGGGATGCCACTGTCACTATAGCCGGGGTTGGGATCTGATTCATTATAATCGGGAAGGATAAAACTGTCGCTATAGTTGGCGTTTGGATCTGATTCATTACCAAAAAAACTAATAGTGCTACCTGAAGAATAAACAACGGCGGTATTGTTTTCTCTCTCTGCCGTAGTCATACCTCTTATGCAGTGTTGGCACGCGGTTAAAGGGTATATTATCAGCGCTCTGCCTCGGTTACCTTTTCTATACCCACGGTAATAGCTCCCAATCAACATGACACCAATAAAACCTGATATTATAGTAGCCATTAAACCCTCGTTGAATTTATTGGATGTTACGATATTTTCTATTACTGGATCAAGCTTGCCTCCTATCACCCTTCCAGTGTTCAGCACTGTCGTATCCCAAGTAGTTATTTTATTGACGTAAGAATCAACAACCGATTGATTAAGCGTACAATTGTTATTTAAGAATCCAGTACGATAGTATGGTAAGTCTTGGCAAATAGTGGATCTATTAGGACTACCTGAAAATGGTATTTTATACACACGTTCTAGCGTCGTAAGAGTATAATTGATAATAGTATTGTCTGTTGAGTTGTGTTCAGGCATGTTTCCTATTGAGATATGTGCTTCTGAACTGTTACCAGATATCTCAACTCTAGTGCTAACAACAATGTTGTTGCGGCTTACACTGACCCTACTATGTTTCTTGTAGATAAATCCTATCCCAACAGCAGTTTTTGAGTGTGCTCTTTCTAGTTTGATATGACAGCCAGCAGCCACATTATTATCGCTCTGTGCACCGTGAGCTCTTCCTGCGCCAATACCAAAATGTGCTCCAAAATTGACTGTCTTTAAATTACAGTCGATAGCCATGTTGGAGTTGCTTAGAGTACCGACACCCAAGAATGATGCCCCCATACCGATCACTGGCACGATACCAGTCATCTCAATATTACATCGGATAGCCAGTAAGTTATTGACTTGGGCAGTGTCAAGTAGCCATACTCCGCCGAAAGTGCATAGTACATGAGGGTTAGATGCTTTGATAACGCAGTTAATCACCGTGGTATTGTTGCAACAGCTTCTATCGCTCATGCTACCGATACTACCGCAAGATGATTTCGATTTTTCATATAGCCTGACGCTAGTATCCATATTGACTCTAGCATTTATAATCGTGTTATTATCAACCGATGAATCATCGGTCATATCAAGCACCAAGAAAGCGAAAGCTGGATGCTTCCCTTGAAATGTAACACTTGCGTCTACCACACTGCAACTTTCAATTCGTGCCCAGTTAATAAGCTTTCCGACCATTATGGCAACCTTAATATCGTCCTGTTGACTATGCAACTCATAACCCTTTACTCGAACATGTGTTAGCAAACTATGATCACTGGCAAGCATAGCGACTAATGGACGGCAAGATGCATCGATGCTGCTCGATTCATTGAAAATAATGTTTCCAATTATTCCATATCCCCTAAAGTGTCCTATTAGGCATCCGCTATGCTTTGAAATACTGTGCCCTTGCCCATCTAACGATCCGCTAAAATTTTCTATGATGGGATAGGTATGGCGGCTATTGCCAACAAGGTCTTTAGTAATAATATAATGTCCGTTTGATGGGTAGTCCTTATCCCTTCCAATCTTTTGGAATATGTTAAAGTCATCGATTTCTATAACGTTTGCAATAGCGTTTGCTCCACAACTAGGAATGTTAGCGAGTGCATAGAAAACTGTGCCTACCTGTATTGCAGAGATAAGATAAGACGCGGGAGGATAATAGATATTGACCAAAACAGAGCATATATCTATCAAACTAGGGTTACAGTCAACTCCTGTCAATGGATCCTCCATCAAGGGAGCCAACATAGTGCTGAAATAGGCTGGCAAAAAACCATAGAGCTGCCTTTTAATTGAGATTTTTTTTGTATCTTCACTGTTGTTCCTAACATCAATGATATCTTTGAAGCAGGGACAACTCATGCTGTTCGAATCATCTAGATAAGCCTTGGCTTCATTCAAACTAACGGTTCTGTGGCATCGGACGCAGTGGATATCATTATACTCAGAAGCAAAGTATCCATCACCTGACAAACATAAAATAGCCTCTTGCAATATTATTTTCGATAGTCTGCTTATACCAAGCGAAGCCCATCTGGCAGACGTGTCATTTGATAACTCATAACACGCTCTGTTGGTATTGCTGATCATTGAGCAAGCAGAATTATTATTCTGGATTGAGTTCATATAAAGTACCATGATGTGAGTGTATAGTCAGATATGTTTATATTCATCAGATAGATAGATTATGTATAAAGGTTTAATAAAAGTTATATGGCAATAAATATCAGCATATAACATACAGCAAGAACAAACGAAACAATGGCGGGTGGTGCGAAAACCACATGATGAAAGTACTTGGACTGATTAATATATGATCATGTTTTTGCCCTGCCCTTACCCGTTAGACTTTTATTCCACACTGTTTTGCATTACCTCACTATAAGATGGGAGATTGGCACTGGCACTGGCACTGGCGCTATGCATGATTTCTAAGTCACTATAAGCGGGAGGACTATCACTGCCACGACCGTCGAGGCTGGGGTCTAATGCATTATCAGAATTATGAGTAGAGGAAACTTCCGAATAAAAAACGTCCATATTGACTGCTCTCTCAGGCCTAGTCGTACCTTTTATGCAATTTTTGCACATGGTTAAAGGATACATCAGCAGCGCCCTGCCTCGGCTACCTTTTTTATACCCACGGTAATAGCTCACCATAAAGAATGAAACCATCAAACCTGAAGCTAAAGCTACAGCAATCACTCCAGAATTTTTTTGTTCAATTTCCATATTTGGTGATACGGCGCGATCGGGTATTACAGTATTTTCTATGCTTGTCACGTCCTCTTTTATCATTGTCACGTTCACTGGTTCAGGTAACCTTACTACCCTTCCAGTGTTCAGCACTGTCGTATTCCAATTAGCGATTCTATTGACGTAAGCATCAAAACCCTGTTGATTCAACGTACAATTTTTATTTAATAATCCAATGCGATAGTACAGCAAGTCCCTGCAAATAATGGCTCTATTATAACTACCTGAAAATACCATTGTAGACACCCTTTCCAGGGTTGCAAGAGTAGAGTCAATAATTGTATTGTATAGATTGCTGCATTCAAAACTGTTTCCTACTGATATAGCTACTGTTGAATCTCGATTAAATGCCTCAATTCTAGTCTTAATAGCAATGTTGTTGTGGCTCTTAGTATCCTTCTTATGTTCATATCCTATCCCGACAGCAGCACTTGACTTTACTCCTTCCACTTCAATATGACAGCCAATAGCCACATTATTATGGCTCTGTGCACCGACAGATTCTGCTGCGCCAATACCAGTAGATCCCCCATCACCATCTATTTTGAGATTAGAGTCGATAGCCATATTGAAGTTGCTTAGAGTATCAGCGCCCCACAAGCTTGCTGCCCCGATACCGGCCTTTGTTAGGCCAGTGCCAGTTATCTCGATGTTACAGCGGATAGCCAGTACATTATTGACCTGTGCATTGTTATATAACCATACTCCCCCGAAGGTGCCATACGCGAACTTATCAGCAGATAATGTCATAGTGCAGTTAATCATCGTGATGTTGCTGCAACGGCTTCTCTCAAACATGTGAACGATACTACCGCAAAATGATAGCGTTTTTGTATCTAGATTGACGCTAGAATTTATAATCGCGCTATTATAAACCGATGAATCATCATGCATACTTAACACAAAGAAAGCGAAATTTGCACCCTCACCTTGGAATACAACACTTGCGTCTACCACACTACAATGTTCAATCCGTGCCCAGTTAATGAGATTTCCGATCATTATGGCAACATGTATATGATCCTGTTTACTACACAACTTATAATTTTCTACTCGAACATTTTTCAGCAAACTATGATCCCTTGCAAACATAGCAACTAATGGACTGCAAGATGCATCGATGCCATTCGAATACTTAAAAATAATGTTTCCAATGATTCCATATCCCTTAAAATTTCGTATCAAGCATCCGCTATGTTGTAAAATACTGTATCCTTGTCCATCTAACGATCCACTAAAATCTTCTATGACGGGATGAATATTATTATTGCCAACAAGGTCTTTAGTAAGAATATAATGTCCGTCTGACGGGTAATCCTTATCCCTTCCAATCTTTTGGAACATGTCAAAATCATCGATCTCTATTACGTTTTCAATAGCGCCTGCTTCACAACAGGGAATGTTAGCGAGTGCATAGAAAGCTATGCCTACCTGTATTACAGAGACAAGATCAGACGCGGGAG
>JAGLCE010000103.1 GCA_023146365.1 Endozoicomonadaceae bacterium | reverse complement strand
GGTTTTTTTGGAACCTATCAGTCTTTTATTCGGTGGTCTCATCGCCCATTCTGAGCCAAACGATTTAAATATAATACCTAAATCCGTGACTTTGAATGTATCAAAAATGACTGAGACTCTTATGCTGGCAATCTAGGAATCATCATTTAAAAACTCATCCGGATGGTGAACTTCTGTATAACCAATTTCATCTTTATAGGCCTTTAATCGCATGGCCTACAGGCATATCAATCATCAATGATAGTCACGGATTCAGGTAATATTAAACAAACCAGAATCAGGACACGCATGTGTTACCAAAACGTAATTAAAGAGATTGTCAGTTATGCCGAAAGGATATTTTAGTCAAAACGGTTGATGCCAGAAATGGAGATGACAATGTCCTACGATGATACCCCAGAACATGTGAAATTGGCCGTAGAGATTATTCGACAGGTTGAGTTACTGCATTTTGAAGACGATACCGTAATGGAAGCTGCTTTACTGGTGATCCAGGATACCCTGAGAAAATTACCACAGTCTGAGAGTATTGCCTGGCGTCAACGCTTATGTGAAATATTAAAAGTACCGAGAGGCGTATGGAAAGTATCGACGTCTAATAAGGCAGTGAGCTGACCACTACGATTGATCGCTGACATAACGACACAAAAAAGGCAGGTAATTACCTGCCTTTTTTCGTTTTAAGGGTCATTAAAAACGGCATTTTAGTGAATGGCTTCGGGCAGTGCCTGTCAGTGCCTTCTGCACATCGGCTGGATCATTATTGAAAAACTTCTCAAAGACTAGGGTTACTGACGATTGCTGATCTGTCGAAAACTCGTCTTTAGCGCCATATTGACGGGTAATGACATGTCAATTACCATCAGAAAAACCCTAGTGGCGATGTGCTATAACTCGTCAATATATTTTTGGTCTGTTGATAATGATCCAGAGTAGAGCAATGTCCTTCTCGTCCCACGCCTGATTTTTTGAAGCCTCCGAACGCCGAATGTGCAGGATAGGCATGGTAGCAATTGATCCAGATACGGCCCGCCTGGATGGCACGACCCATACGTTGCGCTCGGTTAATGTCCAGTGTCCAGACACCGGCTCCCAAGCCATAAATGGAATCATTGGCAATGGCTATGGCTTCCTTCTCGTCACGGAATGTCGTTACAGCTAATGTTGGACCAAAGATCTCCTCCTGAAAGACCCTCATCCGGTTTTCCCCTTTCAGTATGGTTGGCTGTATATAGTAACCACTGTTCATCGGGCTAGGCATGACCGCGTGCTCACCGCCCAGCAGAAAACTTGCCCCTTCATCGTGGGCAACTTGCATATAATTTAGCACTTTGTCGAACTGCTCTTTACTGACCTGGGCACCGATCATGGTATCGGTATTGAGCGGATTACCCTGACGGATCTTCTGAGCACGACTAATGGCCAGACTCATCAACTCATCAAAGATAGATTCATGAATCAGTGCTCGGGAAGGGCAGGTACACACTTCGCCTTGGTTCAGGAAAGTCATGAGCATGCCTTCGACAGCTTTGTTGATGAAATCATTGTCCTGCTTCATCACATCGGGGAAAAAGATGTTGGGAGATTTACCACCTAACTCCACCGTACAAGGAATGATATTATCTGCCGCACACCGGAGTATTTTGCTACCTACAGGGGTTGAGCCAGTAAATGCCAGCTTGTTAATACGAGAGCTACTGGCTAGTGCCTGTCCCGCTTCATCACCATAACCGTTCACAATATTCACAACACCGGGCGGAATCAGGTCTCCGATTAATTCCATCAGCAACAGGATGGTCACCGGTGTTTGCTCCGCAGGTTTAAGTACGGAACAGCAGCCTGCTGCCAATGCTGGCGCCAGCTTCCATGCAGCCATCAGCAGGGGAAAATTCCAGGGGATAATCTGCCCCACCACTCCGACAGGCTCTCGAAAATGATAAGAGACCATATGGGCATCAATATCACTGAGAGATCCCTCTTGGGCGCGGATACAGCCAGCGAAATAACGGAAATGGTCAACCATTAGAGGCAGATCTGCCGCCAGTGATTCGCGGATAGGCTTACCATTCTCCCAGCTCTCCGCAACGGCTAGGTATTCAAGATTCTGTTCGATCCGATCAGCTATTTTCAATAGGATACCAGAGCGCTCTGTCACTGATGTTGCCGACCAGTTGGGAAAGGCCTGGTGTGCATGATCCAAAGCCAGTTCAACATCCTCCGCACTGGAGCGAGGGACTTCACAGATTGGCTCCCCTGTGATGGGCGTAAGATCATTAAAATAGTGTCCTGCTCTCGGTGAAATCCACTCCCCACCGATAAAATTTTCATAGCGAGGCTTGAAGCTAATAATCGCGTCTTGATCACCTGGGGGTGTATAAATCATGATAAACTCTCTGGCGAATATTTAGTGATTGGCTGTTGAGTGCAGTCTAACAAATCCACAGTGCTAGCACCATAACGGTTGCAGGCTTGTGTGACTAACTCCTGAATCCGTGACTTCTTGATTACTTGCACATTTCCCTCGTTTAAGAACACTGAGTGAGACGCCGGATTCAACTTTTTACTGAGCATTGTCCATAACTTATCTATGGTGTGTCGAAACCATATTATGCGGGATGGATGTGCGTCAAAAACCGGCTCGAAGCAGTAGACATCGTGGATAAAACCGATCATTTGCTGTAGTAAGTGTGCTAGTAAGCTGCATAAGTGGTAATAAAAGGGGAAAGTTCAATAATGGGAGCTAAAGTCGCCGGTTATGCTGAGGCCTCACGTTGTTAAATACTCGTTTTTTATATTAGTATTCTGGCTGAATGAATATTCATTCCCCTAGTTGACAGAAGGCTTATGTGACGACTCGAATCTGGCTGTGCCCTGAGTGCGACTTGGCGATGACACCACCCAAGTTGGTTGCAGGTACCTCGGCGCAATGTCTGCGCTGTAACCATATACTGGTCGATGCCAACAAACATGGTTCGTTAAGCCAGCTCATGGCCCTCATCATTACCGGTCTTCTGTTTTATATTCCGGCCAATGCCTTTCCCATTCTCAGCTTGTCTCTGATGGGAGATGAGCAACACAACACGGTGCTTGCCGGTGTTCTCGCTCTGTATGAAGATGAGTACATTTTTGTGGCGTTCGTCGTTTTTTTTTGCGCCATACTTATCCCGATCATCAGGCTTGTAGTACTCTTTTTCATTATTATTGCCATAAAAAAACGCAAATTGTTGAGAGTAGCCCGTACACTCTTTCGCCTCTATCACCGTTTGGGTGAATGGGGCATGCTAGAAATTTACTTGCTTGGCATATTAGTGGCCATCGTCAAACTGGTGGATATTGCCAGTGTGTATCCCGGTATGGGTATGATGTGCTTTATCGGGTTGATGCTGTCAGAAATCGGCATATCGCTTATGCTGAACAAACACTATTTCTGGGAACTGTTGGAGGATCAGTCATGATCACGGGTAGGCAGCTTGGTCTGCAACAGTGCATGGAGTGCCATGCGGTATGTCATTATGATTTACACCACTGTCCCCGCTGTGGGGCAGCAGTCTACATGAGGCGACGTAACAGTCTTCAGCGGACTTGGGCTTTGCTGATGACCGCAGCGATCCTGTTTATTCCTGCCAATCTGATGCCTATCATGACGGTCAGCCAATTTGGCAAAGGTACACCGGATACCATTATGTCCGGCGTCATTGCATTGATGCGTCATGATATGTTACCTATTGCTTTGGTGGTCTTTACTGCCAGTATTCTGGTTCCTCTGTTCAAACTAACCGGCATGATTATTCTTCTGCTTTCCGTACAGAAAGGGAGACCGGCACGGATTCGCCAGCATATTCAACTCTATCGGTTTATTGAGTTGATCGGGCGCTGGTCCATGCTGGATATTTTTATGATCTCCATCTTGGTGGCTCTGGTTAGCTTTGGTCGTCTTGCCACTATTGAGGCAGGTCCTGGCGCCGTGGCCTTTTCCTGTGTGGTCGTATTGACCATGCTGGCAGCGATCAGTTTTGATCCACGTTTGCTATGGGATGCCATTGAGCCACCGCATCGTAACAGGCGGTCACAGTTGGTAGTCAGTACAACCGATGACGAACAACGTTTATCCACGGACAGCAGATCGCATGACGGATATCGACCAGTTGAAACTACCGAAGCCTGACATCATTACCCCCAATCGTCGACCATCCACCATATGGCTGCTACCGCTGATTGCCCTGATGATCGGCTTGTGGCTGGTATGGCAAGCCTTTATGGAAGGTGGCGTCATGATCATCGTACAGTTTCCTGATGCGGAGGGTCTTGAAGCTGGGGCAACCAAGGTCGTTTATAACGGACTGGTCGCGGGTAAGGTTCAAGATCTGATATTAATGCCAGATTTGAACGGGGTGAATGTTCACATTGAGATGAGTCGACAGATGTCACCCTATCTTACAAAAAATGCTAATTTCTGGATGGTCAAACCAAGCGTCTCTATGGCCGGCATTAGTGGACTGAATACGTTGCTCTCCGGCAATTACATCGGCTTTTTGCCGGGCAAAAACAGAGAAACAGCTCAAAAGCTCTATGTCGCCAATAAAGAACCACCGGCCATTCAGGATCCCAAGGGTCTACGTATCACTCTGCGTACCGATAATCTGAACTCAGTCACACAGGGCAGCCCAGTTTACTATCGCCGACTGCAGGTGGGTGAAGTGATCAGTTATAGCCTGAGCACTGACAACCAACACGTTGAGATTCAGGTGTTTATTCAGCCAACTTATACGAAACTTGTCCGCACGAATACTCGGTTCTGGAATGCTGGCGGTGTTGAGATCAGTGGTGATCTGTCCAGCCTTAAGGTCAGAACCCAGTCGATGTTGAGCATTATCAAGGGCGGCATCGCGTTCAGCACGCCGAATCATGAGCCCGAACAACCCGAGGGAGAGAATGAAGCCCTCTTTACTCTCTATGATGATTACGACAGCGCCCGCACCGGTATTCCCGTTGAAATCGATTTCCCTGCAAGCCTTCAACTGGAAGAAGGTCATACCCGAGTCATGTTCATGGGATTTAAAATCGGGGTAGTGGAATCCGTCGAGCTTTCCAAAGATCTCTCCCGCCTGAAGACCTGCATCTATATGGATCCTCGAATAGAACCAGCACTGGTTGAGGGGACACGCTTTTGGGTCGTTGAACCACAGTTATCTCTGGAAGGTATCTCCGGTCTTGATGCGCTGCTGGGTGGCTCCTATATAAGTATGGATGTCAATCTCAAGGATGTGAAAGCCAACAAGCAACGTCGTATCTTTGAAGGGCTGGATCAGCAACCACCAATCAATCCCAATGCTCCGGGTCTTCATCTGGATCTGACAGCATCGGCACTGGGAGGCATCAGTGTCAACAGCCCGGTACTCTACCGTCACATCCAGATTGGTTCAGTACAACAATACATCTTGGCTGCGGATAACCTCTCCGTACGAATTGGTATTCACATTAAGCCGAAATTTGCCCATCTGATCACCAGTGACAGTCGCTTTTGGAATGCCAGCGGCATCCATGTCAAGGGCGATATCTCCGGACTGAGTGTCAACACTGGTACTCTGGCGACATTGATGAGAGGCGGCATTAGTCTTTCCACTCCCGACCTTCATGCGCCGGATGCCCATAATGGTGATCACTTTTCCCTCTTTGCCACCGAAGAGGATGCGCTGGAAGCAGGCTTTATGATTCGTATCCAGTTTGAGTCTGCTGAAGGTTTGGCCATCGGTACATCACTGAAGTTTCGGGGTATTGATGTTGGCGAAGTGAAACGGGTCAGGCTGGATCACTCTAGTGAGAGCGCTGACCAAACGACCGTTGCTGTCGATGCTCTGATCTACAATGACAACCGTTGGCTGGCTCGTGAAGGCACCCAGTTCTGGCTGGTCAAACCCCAGTTAGGCTTGGCAAACACGGCCAATCTAGATACCTTGATCAAAGGACAGTATATTCGAGTACACCCTGCCAACAAAGCTACCACGGAACAGATTAACTTTATTGCCAGAAGCCGTGCACCCATGCGTGACGATGATCTGAACGGACTGAAAATCAAGCTGGTGGCTGACCGCATGGGTTCGATTACCAAAGGGAATCCGGTCTATTACCGTGAAGTTCAGGTTGGAGAAGTCGAGGGTTATTGGTTAGATAGTCCGGCAGACCACGTCATTATTTTGCTGTCCATTGACCATCGTTACGAATCACTGATAACACGAGACTCTCGATTTTGGAACGTCAGCGGTATCGACATTGATATCGGTCTATTCAGTGGTGCCACCATTAATGCAGGATCTATGGAAAGCTTGTTAGCGGGTGGTATCGCTTTTGCTACTCCGTCGGCAGACGTGTCGGTTAAACCCAACACCCAGTTCAAGCTCTACGAAAAGGCTGACCCGAAATGGAGAGAGTGGAAACCTGCTATCAAATTGCCAAATTTGCGAACAAACGATCAACAGCATTCGTCGCCAAATGATTCGAAGCGTATCGTAACCGACAGTCATGACACCTGATCACACAATCAGCCTTCCTGTCAGATGTCTAAGGACGTCTGATCAAGCTAAAACTATCAAGGTAGCGTTGAAAAAATGGACGATGCCGACAAGAATCTGGAATATGTCATCTCTCCTGTGTCGTTGTGAGTGAGACATATAGCAAGATGGTCGGGAGAATAGTTACGCTTTAGAGTGAGCGGTTACGCTCTATCTGCCAGTAGTTTGACTGTCCAAATTCGTATCGTGATAGCCTAGCAGATAGAGAATGCCATCCAGCCCTAGAGTGGATATGGATTGTCGTGCAGACTGCCTGACCCGCGGTTTGGCACGGAAAGCCACGCCAAGTCCGGCAGTCGCCAGCATTTCAAGGTCATTGGCGCCGTCACCGACAGCGATAACCTGGTCAAGACGGCAGCCCTCTTTTTCCGCAAGTTCACGAAGCAGTTCTGCCTTACGGCTGGCATCCACGATACGTCCTTTGGTCTCGCCGGTTACCTTGCCATCGATAATCTCCAGTGTATTGGCGTGAATGTAATCGATTCCCAGACGCTGCTGTAGATATTCAGCAAAATAGGTGAAACCGCCAGAGATAATAGCGGTCTTGTAACCCATTTGTTTTAGGGCGCGCATCAGGCGTTCTGCACCCTCTGTCAACCGGAGTCGTGCCGCAACGCCTGCCAACACAGATTCATCCAGCCCTTTCAGTAAGGTAAGGCGACGACGGAAGCTTTCAGTAAAATTCAGATCGCCCCGCATCGCCGCTTCTGTAATAGTGGCAACCTCTTCACCCACGCCGGCCTCTATCGCCAATTCATCAATCACTTCCGCCTCTATCAGAGTGGAATCCATGTCGAATATCACCAGCCTTCGGATTTGCCGGTATAGCGTGTTTTCTTGAAAGCCGATATCGACATCCATTTCGGATGATAGCTGCAGAAAATTTGATCGAACCTGTTGAAGGTCTGTTGGTATGCCACGTACCGAGAACTCGATACAAGCACGAGCATTCGACGAATCCTGATCCAGTGGTGCTCGATCAGACAGACGGGTGATTTTGTCAATAGTGAGTTCGTGTGCTGTTGTAATACCAGAAACACGCGCTATCTGTTTCGCCGTCACGCGGCGTGATAGCAGTGTGACAATATAGTGGCCTTGACTCTTACTCTGAACCCAGTCGTCATACTGCTGTTCTGTCACTGGCTGGTACCACACCTGTAAAGCCATTTTATGACAGTGGAACAGTAGCTCCTTGATCATTGGATCTGCCCTCTTTTCATCTGGCAAGCGTACGAGAGTGCTCCATGTTAACGTGTGATGGATCATCGATTGACTAACATCCAGAATGTCTAGGTCATGCTCGGCCATGATGGATGTGATGTTTGAGGTCAGCCCCAGCGTGTCCTGTCCGGTGACACTAAAGAGTATGATTTGTCTCACATGAACCTCTCAACGGTATTTATGGGGAATGTATCATGGTGGCATTTTAACCGACCCGATGGTTGCATGCGCATGCAAATCTGGCCGTTATCAGGAAAAATCGATTGATCAGGCGCTGATCTGCCATGAACAGGCATCCATTAATGGAAAATACACGTCCAGATGAAAATAATGTTTGCATCATGACTGCTTGCAGCGTCAATATTGGTTGATCATCATTATCAGCAACTAGCGTAGACCTTCGTGAGTCAAATAAGAGATACTTCATACTTTTCTGCTGTTGCCCGTCGTTTCCGATGGGTGTTAAGCTTTACTTGGCTCTCCTTGGGCAGGCAGCTTATTACTCTTTTTCTGATTCTGATGCTGACCAGCTTGAGCCTGTTCACGGCTGTCTCCATTCGAGAGATCAACAATGCCAGTCGTCACCATACTGAGCTCTTGGGCACTGCGCTGGCACAACAAACAGCCCGCATCGCCACAGATATGCTGATTACTGGCGACCGGCTTAGCCTGACTCTTCTACTTAATGACTTGATCAAGAAACCTTACGTGGCAAGCGCTGCCATCTACAGCATTGATAACAGTAGACTGGCGGTTGCTGAAAAAGAGAGTGTTGATCTTGATGACCGCTATATTATGTATTCCGAACCTATTAATTATCAGAAGGCTATTGCAGGGTATGTCCGGCTTCAATTGGATGAACAGCAACTGACTCGTCCGGCGACAGATGCGACCGTCATCATTGTTGCGTTTAGTGTTATGGTTTTGTTGATCGGCGCGGTGCTGATCATCAATTACAGCCGTAATCGGACACGCCTGTTGCAACGAGCCATTCGTCAGCTTGAAGGTCTTTGCGGTGGCGAAAAAGCGTGTGATGACATTATTCAGGATGAGCTTCAACGGTTGGTTAAACAATTGGAGTTATTGATTACTCGGGAAACCATACAGCCTACTGCCTCGGAAAGCGTTGGTGGTTACTCAAAACTAGAAACAAGTGCTTCCAGTCAATCACTTTCCGTGCCGGAAATCTCTAGTGAAATGGTCTTGCTGGCAGTACGATTCCGTAATTTCGGCAAACTGCGTCAATGTCTGTCAACCATGGAGTTGCATCAGCTGATCCGTCATCAAGTGCCGTTGGTGAACAAGGCCGCCCAGCTTTACGGGGGCAAGCTGACTTACTCTGCCGAAGGCAATGCGTTTATTTACTTCGATGAGTCGAATAACAGCGATTATGCTTTTAATGCGGTTTGTTGTGCTCTGCTGATAAAAGCACTTCTGTCTCACCAGCCTGAGCATGCCGTGGCTCGATTGAAAAGTGGTATTGGCATTACTATTGCTGATTCGCTCACCCCGAGCGATACGCATCCAGCCTTGAAGGACTCTGCGGGCAGCAAGGCACTTCTGCTAGCAAGTCTGGATGACAATGAACAGCTTTTTGTAGATCAGTCGATGGTGCAGACGGTTGGTATTATCACAAAGAAAAGCGATTATGGGAGCGGAATATGGGAGGTAACCGGTGTGGATGAACCTGTTGATAACTTGATTGACCAACAGTGCATTAATTTATTGGGTAAACAGAAAGTACAGAAAGTACAAAAAGTTCTGGGCGTGCTGGAAGCGCAAAAAGTGAAGGAAGTGAAAGAAGAACAAGAAGCTTGATCGGGCCATTGAGTCTTCGCACACCCAGCAGCAGGGATGACAACGGTCATTTACAATAACGGCGGGCGACTTGTGTCGGATCATCACTGGACCCTCTCATATTCACACGCTGCGCGCCTTTGACGATGCAACAGTTATCCACTGATAGTGATCTGTGTACTTCTATATCTTGGTTGACGGCCCTGTGGATAAAGTGTTGATATCGTCTGCGCAGTGCACATGAAAGTCTTGAATACGGTTTTAAGTGGATGAGGAATATTCATTACTTGAAAGTTATCCACACCTAGTGTGATCCGTGCATAGCGGGTGGTCTTGGGAAAATTACCGGAACAGATCAGTATCAAAGTTCTATTTCAAATAACTGTCGCTTGCGGTCAGGGTGCGGAGTGTTGTTATTGGCAGTAGGTCTCTGAGCGCATCATTTCAGATTATTACAAGTAGTGACAGCTTTGTCTCTGAGCGTACCATCAGCCTGAACAATCTTTTACTGTTTTCAGGTTCAGTGGATGTTGTGGATCCCGTCATTTTTTCAGGTACAGCGTTCATGCCTATTATTGTAGGAACACTTTCATCTCGGCCTTCCACAATGGATCTTGGCGATTTGCAGAAGATATACCAAGATGCACCTGCTGGACTGTTGCCTAGCTATTGCGACGTTCATGACGCCTCGAATTTGCTCAGCACGCTTCGTCCAAACACTTATACAAACTTTTACGTTGCACGCTTTAATGGTCGTCTTCTGGGTGCTGTTAGCGTAACAAGGCAATCTCACATTTTTCAGGCGATGCATTTATGTGTTCGGAAGGTCACCCGTAACAGGGGGGTTGGCAAGCGTCTCATGGAGGTGGTAGGTCAGATCGCCAATCAGCAAAATCGAGCGTTATGTTTTTCTATACCAAAACATCAGCAGCGCAATGATCTACCCGCTTGGTTACAAGCAAAACTTTAGTCGTCTGTTTATTCGCAGGCCATAATATCATTCAGATTTTCATCACAAGCTTGTTGGCCGGTGTGCTTGGTCATCTTGCTTGGCGCTAATATTTTTATGGACAAACGTACCGGATAAATTTTTTAAAAACATTAACAACGTGTGTTGTGAAAATAACACTGTATGCATAGTGTTATTTGAGATTGTGATGCATTTATGCAAGTGTTTTATCATTTTATTGAGCTTGCAAATATTTAATAATAATATACATTTAAAGAGTTGACATTGGAAAAGAAATGATGAAAGGATTCACGTTCCCAACACTGTTGAGTTTCAGTGTGGCTGCTGCCATCGGCGGCAGTGGGTACGTGTCGTCTGTTTTTGCTCGGTCATCCCCAGAAGGTCACGCCGCTGCGTGGCAGTGTATGTCGACAGAGGATAACGATTGGCACTGTAGCCCATCTCCTGGACAGCCCTATACCCTGACACTGGCGGAAGTGAAGGAACTTCGGTTAGAGAGCCCCCGCTCGTTTGCCAAGACGGCGCTGAAAGAAACTGATGTCTCTTCTTCTACCGCTTCTCTAGCGAAAGACTGGGATTTGAAGTCGGAATCTGAATTGCTTGCTCTTGTGGCGAACGATATCTCTGAAGATGAAGCGAAAAACCCCGAACTGCTTTTACAGTGGTTGGAGCGCGCTAAAAAGCTTCACTCATGGACAGAGCCGACAACGTCCGAGAGGGTCAATCATCTGATTGATACCCAAGAGCAAAAGCAGGCGATGAAGCATTTCCCCGCGGACTCGCGGTTGAGTAGACTGGAGGCGCAGTTATTATCGACAGAAATCAATAATGGTGATGTGCCTAAACAGGTGTTAGCCGAAAGGGATAAGGAAGTAGATATATTCGGCACGCCTATTAACCGTCAACCTTACATTGCTGCACAGCGGATCATGCAGGCACAAATACAAGCACAGGTGCAGGCAGCGTCATTTTCATTTGTCCAAAAGCAGGCACCAGCACCACCAGCACCACCACCACCACCACCACCACCACCTAAGCAGTCCTTTTATCAAAAACAAACGGCCGTGGCCAATCAATTGCTGGCTAAGCAGGTAACTGGCCGAGCGCAAAATTATGTGCCCACTCCAAGCTCTATGTCGACACCTGAGGCAACTTCTGCCTATGCTGGCAATCAATATCAGTCAGCATCGACTCCTCCTTTATCGAATGTGGCCAGAGCATCGGTGGAGCTCGGGACGAGAGCGACCGCACTCCGTGTGCAGAGTCGTATGCAGAGCGACATGAATATGCCGAGAAACAGAGGGTATTCGATGTCGAACAATACACTTCCGCCCGAAGTGATACAGCCACAGGGCGCAGCACCACAGTACCACAGTGACCCTCGTAACCCTCCTAATCCTCGTAACGTCCAAGCTTCAAGGGTCTATGAACAACAACAGATACAACTGTCTCAATTCGACTACAAGACTGGCGAAGGCGCAAACCTGAATGAGCGGCCACCGTCTGCCGGCGACTACCAACCAGCGCAGACGGCACGGAAGCAATCCAGTAAGTTGTCGCCTTACCAAGGGCAAGCCGGTTGGAATATGGCCGAACAGTCTGCTGTCTCTTATATGCCAGCATCGCAACAAATACCGGTACAGTCACCTGCGCAAGAGCATTCCTCTCGTTACCGAGCGGACGAGCGTATGGCGCCTTCTTTACCTAAATACAGTGCCGAACACGCGAGGCCACAAACCGTAGCAAACAATGCACCACAGACTCGGTTTAGTTATAAAACTGATAGAGGGGCAAGTCTAAATACATCGTCACAGTCTGCCGGCAACTATCAGAAATCACCGATGGCACAGCCCTCTCGTTACCGGGCGGATGAGCGCATGGCGCCTTCTTTGCCTCAATACAGTGCCGAACCTGCGTGGTCACAGGCCGCAGCAGAAAATACACGGCAGTCTCAGTTCGGTTATGAAACTAGCAGAGATGCAAGTCTGAATACACCGCCACAGTCTGCTGGCAACTATCAGCAAGCACAGTCCTCTCGTTATCGGGCGGATGAGCGCATGGCGTCTTCTTTACCTAAATACAATGCTGAACCCGCATGGTCACAGGAGACAGCAGAAAATACACGGCAGTCTCAGTTCAGCTATAAGACTGGCAGAGACGCAAACCTGTATACACCACCACAGTCTGCCGGCAACTACCAGCCAGCATCGATGGTGCAGCCGCTAGCGCAAGAAAAGCCTTATCGTTATCGGGCGGATGAGCGTATGGCGCCTTCTTTACCTAAATACAACGTCGAATCCGTATGGCCGAAGACAGTAGCAGTCAGCATTGCTCAGCAAAAATTGAATAGTGCTTATGCACGGACGTCGATGCTCAACCAGTCGCCTCCGATATTATCCAATGACCGATTCAAGCATGCATTCGATCCGCCTGCAGCAGCCCCGCCAAAATCAAAACAAGTGAAAGCTGTCGCTGCCACAATGCCGGTCAATTCCATTGAACGATTTAAACTAAAAGCTGCAGAACCTGACACTGTTAAGTCGTCTTATCAGCCCAGAGCGTCTCGGCCATCTGTAGCATCTCCCACCACTGCGCCAACTTATGATCGCTATGAGCAGCCAGTCGACAACCGCTACCGTAAGGTTCCAAATGCTGAAGGGAAAAGCAATCATCAGTCTGCCGATAAAGCGTATATACAACCATCTCAGTATGCTGGTGGGGCTGCGCAAACTATAAAGCCTATGGGTGTCGAGCGGTTTCTCAATGCACCCAAGAGCAACCTGACTATTCAATGGCTCGCCACAACGCAACCTGCCCAAATAATGCGCCTGCAGCAACGATTTCCAGCATTACGGGATGCTTCAGTGGTTAGCTTTCGGCAACAGGGGAAGATATGGCACGTTCTCCTGAGTGGTATTTATCCCGATAAAAGAAGCGCTAATCAGATGTTGAGCCAAAAATCCTGGAAACATATCGTAAGGATACTGAATCCTTGGGCTCGTTCCTTAGGTGGATTACACAAACTTGACCTGATATTACCTAAAACTACTCCTCAAAGCCAAGAGCGGTACTCACCAGCTTTTCCGCAAGGGGAATATACGATACAGTGGGCTAGCGCCAGAACAATAGAAGAAATACGGGAAATTCAGGCTAGTTACCCGCAATTGTCAGGTGCAGACGCTATTGAGGTCTCTGGTCGGAATGGCGTCAGTTATGCGCTAGTCCAAGGTCGCTATCAGAATAATCTGACAGCCATGGATGTCCTTCGTCAGCCTCGACTGGCCAAGCTCGCTAATGATCTGCATTCCATGATCCGTTCCATGGCTAGCATCAAGAACAGCCGTCTTTTATCACAGACTACCTTTTCCCGTTAGAACAACTTCCTTGGACGACTCACTTTAATCATGAACCGTTCCGGTCATGAGTGATGGACACTGTCGAGTATGATCGACATATTAACGGTATGCAGGTCTGGTCAATTTTCCTGAGCGTAATCAATAGCCATTGACCATCTTCACGGGAAGGCAGAGTTAATCTGGCGATCAACCGTGTGAGTAACTTGTTGATAAGTTAACCACTTTTTTCAGTGAGTTTTATGGGTAGAAAATAAGGTTATCCACAGAAATTCACAGCTTTCGCTGATTCAATAAAAACAGGATAATAGGCTTTTACAAAAATGTTGATTTGATGAAAGAAACCGACAAAGTTTTTAGTCAGCGAGTGCTCGACTGGTACGACCTTCACGGTCGTAAGCATCTGCTTTGGCAACAGAATATTACCCCTTATCGGGTCTGGGTCAGTGAAGTTATGTTGCAACAGACCCAAGTCAAAACCGCCGCTCCCTATTTTGAAGTATTCATGGAACGGTTTCCGAATGTTTTCGCACTAGCTGTAGCCTCGGTTGATGATGTTCTGTGTTTGTGGAGCGGTCTCGGTTACTACAGTCGTGCCCGTAACCTGCATAAAGCAGCCTGCCATGTTGTGAAAAAGTTTGGCGGAGAGTTTCCTCGGTCTGTAGCGCGGCTGATGGAATTACCGGGGATTGGTCGCTCAACGGCAGGCGCAATCGCGAGCATTAGTATGGCGGTTCGTGCGCCTATTCTGGATGGCAATGTTAAACGGGTTCTGGCTCGTCATTATGCTGTTGAAGGGTGGCCGGGGCAAAGTGCTGTTGCAAATAAGCTTTGGGAGATCGCAGAACAGCATACGCCACAGGAGCGCCTTCCCCAGTATACTCAGGCCATGATGGACCTCGGGGCAATGATTTGTATCCGTACACGTCCTACTTGCAATCTTTGTCCCCTACAGGAAAGCTGCATGGCACACGCCAAGGGAGACATTGCGTCCTACCCAGGACAAAAATTAAAGAAAATCCTGCCAGAGCGTCAGGTGCGGATGCTGATGGTCGTTAATCATCAAGGCGAGGCCCTGCTGAAAAAAAGACCTGTTCAAGGTATCTGGGGAGGGTTGTGGAGTTTTCCGGAGCTGGGCATGAATGATGTGTTAGATAAACGTGCTGAAGAGATAACAGAAATACAGCTTTATGGCTTTGAAACCTGGCCATCTTTCCGGCATACCTTTAGCCACTATCATCTAGATATTACGCCCGTGAAAGCATTCACTGCTGAGGAAGTCCGTGGAAACAACCTGTGGTGCTGGGCATCTGTAATATCATCCGAGTGGTTGGGCATACCTGTTCCTGTTATGAAACTGTTAAGCCAGCTCGCTAAAAGCCTTTAAAGCTTAAACATGGTGCCCGGGGGCGGAATCGAACCACCGACACGCGGATTTTCAGTCCGCTGCTCTACCGACTGAGCTACCCGGGCGTTATGGTTATGTGCCAATGCGGCGGTATTAAACTGTTTTATGCTTAGAGAGTCAACACTTGGGAGAGAATTTTTTTAGTGGAATAAAGTGTACTGGCGTACACTTTATGCGAAAGAGCCCTTTAGTTAGTCAGTTAGTCATTTTTTTCTGGCACATAGCCTTCGGCCATGTCGTAGTCGCTACCGGCAAAAAAGTTGTCCATCTGTTCACTTAAGTATTTGCGGGTAGGAGGGTCGAGTAAATTCAGGTGTTTTTCGTTGATTAGCCGAGTTTGGTGCTGGGTCCACTGCGTCCAGACTTTACGGGAGATATTCTCATAGATCCATTTGCCCTTCTCGCCAGGGTATGGGGGAGCATCCAATCCTGGCGCTTTTTTCTTGAGTTTGGCGCAGTGTATAATACGGCTCATCGTCAGGCTCCTGGATAAATGTTCGAGACAATTATAATGATATTTTGTTTGAAATGGGAGTAGGAAATAAGTATAACTGTGAATGAAAACGGAGTAGTCAAAGACATATAGTTATTAAATTGATGTTTGTTTTTTTAATGGAATGCTAAGCAATGCCTGTAAATTTAATAATCTAGTTATTTATTTCTGATCCTAAGTGGGGTATAAAAAATAGGCGATGCAAGCGCATCGCAATCGTTGATTTTTTTTTACATTTCTCTAAGTTTCATTAATATGACTATTAAAAGCGTCCAAAAGTATCTGATAAGGGCAATCCAGTTTTAATGAAAAGCTAGGAATGCTCGATAATACTGCACCCAATGTACGTGCCACAAGCCAATTACAATGTTTTTGCAATAGAACAGCTATTGTAGGATTGATGTTTACTGGATCAGACATACTAGAATGTGTTCTTTCCATATGGGTAATAATATAATTCCGAAAAAATGGTAGTGTGTCGTCATATTGAAGATCTTTACAAGAATCTAATGCAGATTGGAATATTTTTTCCATAAGATGTGCTTTATTTATCTTTCCTTTGTTTAGTGTAATCAAGGAAGTAGTGTGTTTTTCAATATCAGTAGTGCATTGACGAATAGTTACAAGCATTGGATTAATTTTATTAGCGATGTGCCTTATTTTATCTGTGAGATATAAAGTTGGAATTATTTTAATATGACCGTTTAAGATTTCAACATGGTGACAAAGTCCATGGAAAGACTTCACGGCTTTTTTGAAGTATTCTCTCTCTTCTGAATTTAGAGTAGAAGCATGTTTTTTATGACGTTTACTAACGGATTTATTATTACTTTCATCGTTGACCGATGAATCCTGCTGTTGTGACAAGTTATCATTTGTTGTTGTTTTGTCTGTACTATTTGTTGTTGTTTTGTCTGTACTATTTGTTGTTGTTTTGTCTGTACTATTTGTTGTTGTTTTGTCTGTACTCATTAATGTTGATGGTGTTTCATTGTTGTTCGGCTGATTATGTGCTGCTTCATGGCTATTTTGACAAATGTTTTCTGCATTAATATAAGTAGTAGATTCGAGGATATTGCATTGTTCGTCCTTATCGATAGATTCTGATTCGTTATCATCGTCATCGTCACTCCAATTGATTTTAATATCACTATTGTCATAATGTAAATTGATAGGGGGGGAAGGTTGAACAGTGCTGGGACTGAGTATAAAAAACGATTTAAATTTGATGAGGCAACTATTCAAAAAGCTCAGTAAGCATGTATAAATATTTTTAAATAATTCGCAAATATAGCCTGTTTGATACACATGCTTAGTATCTGTGTCATTTTCAATTGACGTTTCAGGTTTTATTTCAACTGTTTTGTGAGTTTTTGTTGTGGAATGGGTTGATTTATTTAGTGCTTGATCCTTGGTGGGATTAATAGGTTTCGAATCATTTTCCACCACAATATTATCAGAAGAATTATCGACATCGCTGTATAGTTGGAGGGTTTCGTCTCTACTTGTGTCTTTCTGAAAACAATCGTTAGTATTCGATGAATTAACGTCTTCAAATACATCTGGTTTAGTTTGTTGTGTGTATTTTGTTTGATCAGAAGAGTATGTATCCAATGATGTGGCGCTATTGGCGCTATTGGCGCTATTGGTGCTATTGGTGCTATTG
>JAGLCE010000102.1 GCA_023146365.1 Endozoicomonadaceae bacterium | reverse complement strand
TTTTCAATGTCACGAAAACTCACCCTCCTGCAAGTGAAATACTCAAAGGGGGGTATTTCACCTCTTAGGCCTTGTGCTGTCTGGGGGTATGACAATTACTTTTGTCATAAATCACGGATTCAGGTTATAATCACTATGTTAGAGCTGTGCAGGAGCGGAAGTTTTATTCTTGTGCTAGGAAAAAATAAGCGAGATCAGGGAATTTATGCTTATAAATGACCGGTTTAAGTTCGCTTTTAACAACGCTAAAGGATAAAATAGTTATCGTGCAAAGCGTTCTATATTACAGTCGCAAGTTATTATTAAACAATAAATGTATGAGGAAATGTATGAGGAAATATATGAATATAGGGTCAAGAAACTCAACAAGCTCCTGTCAAACTTCCAATAAAGTCATAAATTCAGACAATTCCAATAAACAATCAAGTAAGTTAAAATATTCAACTGGAGTATTTAAGCAGTTCACTGCTAAAATCACTAAATTTGTAAAATATATGCGTTCAAATAATAGTACAAAATCAGACAAAAAAATCACCGACAGAACGATATCCAAGAATAATACAAACAAAATAGCCAACATCAGAACGACACCAAAGAGCAGCGAAAATAAAAAAGTTACCACCAAAACGATGCCCAATCAAAAAACAGACAAAAAAGTTACCATACAACATCCATCCACGTATAACACAGACATACAAATGACCAAGCAAGATAAAGCCGAGCACAACGCAAACACACAAATGACTAAACAAGAGCTAAACCAGCACAACCAAGACCTTGTACAAGCAAGAAAAAACCCTGAATTCAGTGATTTGAAAAATCAAAGTGAAAATGATATGGTCGTTTATGATTTTATTAAAGAAGTCTTCACCGAGAATGGTTACGGAGACCAACTTTGTGATTTAAAAGATTATTCTTCTAATGAAATTTTTGAAGTGCTTAAGGTATCGGAATTGTTTTCGGAGAAAGAATTGGGTCTTATTAAGGAATACAAAACAGATCTTGAAGGTTCTCCATACTGGTAATATTGATGTTTCCTCCATGAATAATATCGGCACCAAAAAGGAATGTGTTGCCTATACCTACAAAGATCATGATGGCTATGCACCACAGCCAAACGACGTCGGTTGAAAACGGTTATGCAGGAACTTATTTATCAGGCAGCCAGTCTGGTAAAATCAGGTCGGCAATATTCTGCGGTTTAGCCTCACTCAGTGTTCTTAAGTACGGGAACTGTGCAAGTAATCGAGAAGTCACGGATTCAGGAATAAGTCATTTTATCTGACGCTTGGTATAAAAGTCATTAACGCTCACCAATGCTTTATCTATTCCTGATGACTTGTATTGCTCGAACAAGAATTATCAAGCATTGAGAGGTAATCTCTAATATTTAAAACGATGCCATGCTGTTCAACAACCTTCATCATACCGATACAGATTAATTTCACATTTAATAAAAAGTTAGTATTGATAACTAATTGATAACGTATGCTGACGATCGTGCGAACTGCACTTTAAATGCCATAAAATAATGTGTGCACAGGTTTAATTTCCGTTTACACTTTTGGCCATAAATAATAGTACGCCCATAAATAACATAATAGGAAACCACTATATTTAACTAATAAAATAATTAGCTTATTTTCAACTGGCCATTTAAGGGTTAGCCTTAACCTAATGAGTAGAGATGTTGAAACAATAAAAGCTATTGAGTTTTGCTATTGTTGCGCTAAAATGTACTTTTATATATTTTGGCCAAATTTATGCAATACCTTCACTGCGAAACCGTTGAAACAACCCACAACCCCACCGCCTCTGTTATCTGGCTTCATGGGTTAGGTGCTAGCGGTCACGATTTTGTGCCGATTATTCCTGAATTAAACTTACCTGCAACATTGGGTGTGCGCTTTATTTTTCCTCATGCACCGCAAATTCCTGTGACAATAAATAACGGCATGAAGATGCCAGCTTGGTACGACATATTAGAAATGAGCATTGAGAGAAAAATCGACCCAACTCAAATTATGCAATCGGCTGCCGCTGTTATTGCCTTAGTGGAGCGTGAGGTTGAACGTGGCATTGATAGCAAGAGAATCATTCTGACAGGGTTTTCACAGGGCGGGGCTGTTTGCTATGAGGCAGCATTAAGTTATGGAAAACCATTGGCCGCACTTATAACAATGTCGACTTATTTTGCGACCAGTAAAACCGTTAAAATTAACGATGCTAATACCAAACTACCAATTCATATTTTTCATGGCACACAAGATAAAATGGTGATTGAAGCTATGGGGCAACACGCCAAAGCAGCGCTAGAAGAGAAGAACTTCAAGCCATCCTATAAAACTTACCCTATGCAGCACGAAGTGTGCCTTGCTGAAATTCGTGATATTTCAGCATTCATTCAATCGTCCTTAGCGTAAATAGTTGGTATATAAATTAAGGACGAAGCCAATAACGCTCGCTCTGCCCATTCATGCTTAATATACTCGATGCCTCTTAAAGAATAATTGTTAATACAAGTTTTAGTTTTCAGGGGAAATAATGATTGGCTTATGGTGTGACCCCTTTGTCGAAACAATAATCCAGTTACTTAAGATATTAACTCTGCCTGTGCATTCTGCGGTCACTTGATTCGTTGCCTGAGAACTACAGCCTACGAGCAACTGGCTCTCAAATTCACTTCAAGTGTGTCGGTTATTGTGGCAATCTAGGAAGTATCCAGTTTGAGAAGATTGAGAGTCACCTGTCTTGCAACAGCCAGATTCTCAGCAGCAAAGCCTTCTCTTGCCCTGCAACGATCTTCATCAGAAAACGCTTCAGGGGCTGCGTGTTGGGGGTTTTTTCATGCGTTATCTCATTGATGGATATGCCTGTTGAGATCAGGCAGTCAGTGAATGCAGTGCGATCTCAATCATCTCGTTGAATGAGTGTTGGCGAGCATTAGAAGAGATATTTTCACCCGTCGGGATGATGTCACTGACCGTGCAGATCGCCACTGCCTTGGCCCCGAATTCCGCAGCGACGCCATACAGACCAGCCGTCTCCATCTCGACACCCAGTATCCCGAACTTTGCCATTACGTCGAACATTTTCGGTTTCGGAGTGTAGAACAGGTCAGCAGAGAACACGTTACCGACACGAATGGGCAGGTCACGGGCACGGGCAGCGGCAACGATCTTTTCCAACAGAGCAAAGTCGGCGATTGCAGAAAAATCACAACCACTGAAGCGGGTACGGTTGACGTTTGAGTCGGTACATGCACCTTGGGCGATGATGATATCGTGTAGCTTGATATCGGTGCTGATAGCGCCACAACTGCCAACACGGATGAGGTTTTGAGCGCCGTATTCAGTGATCAGCTCTTTGTAATAGATGGATGCAGAAGGGATTCCCATGCCCGAACCCATAGAAGATATTCGCACCCCTTTGTAGGTGCCAGTGTATCCCAGCATGTTACGGACATTGGTGACCTCTTCTGCATGGTCGAAAAACGTTTCAGCAATGTACTTCGCCCGCAATGGATCGCCTGGCATTAAAATCGTTTCGGCAAAAGCTCCGTCAGCGGCATTGATGTGTGGCGTCGTCAAGTCGTTATCTCCTTGAATGTCGAAGGATTCTATTAAGTGTTATTCGTCGTGTTTATCAGACCGTCGCTTCTGCAAGTATGATATCAGATAAAAAGCTGGTGCCGTACTCCATGGGGGATAGATGAAAATAATCCGCCAGTGTCTGCCCTGTATCGGCAAAAGTGTCCCGTACTCCCAGTGAGCCAGGCTTGATAGAAGGTCCATAAACCAGAATAGGTACATGTTCACGAGTGTGGTCTGAGCCGTGCCAGGTCGGATCACAGCCATGGTCAGCGGTAATTATCAGGATGTCCTCTTTTTCGAGCAGTGTCAGCAGTTCAGGCAGACGACGATCGAAATATTCGAGAGCCTCAGCATAGCCTGTTACATCTCTGCGATGGCCATAAAGCATGTCGAAATCGACAAAATTGGTCATGATGATTGTGTGATCACCGGCTTGGCGAATCTCCTCTAATGTTGCATCAAACAGAGCGCTCAGTTTGGCTGCATTGATGGTGCGGGTAATGCCTTGGTGTGCGTAGATATCAGCAATCTTGCCAATGCTGACGACCTCTCCTCCGTCGTTAGCTAATTTTTCCAGCACGGTTGTCGAATGCGGTATCAGCGAATAGTCACGGCGGTTTGCTGTGCGTTCAAAATGATGGCTGGCATGACCCGTGAAGGGGCGAGCAATGACGCGACTAATGTGGTAGCTTTCCAGTAGCTCTCGTGAGACTTCGCAGAGCTTCAGCAGGCGATCAAGACCGAAAGATTCTTCATTGCAGGCAATCTGGAGAACGCTATCCGCCGAACTATACAGTATCGGTTTGCCGGTACGTATGTGCTCTTCACCCAGACGTGCAATGATCTCTGTTCCGGAGGCATGACAGTTGCCAAGAATACCGGGGAGATTCATCGTGTTGATGATTTTTTCGAGTAGCTCCTGAGGGAAGGTTCTCTCTTTTTCAGTGAAATACCCCCACTCAAACAGTACCGGTACGCCTGCTATCTCCCAATGACCGCAAGTAGTATCCTTACCGCTGGATAGTTCACGAGCAGCTGCATAAGCGCCGGTAATGGTAATATCTGTATTCATGCCTTTAGGGAATGTTCCGGTACAAGCTCTCGCAGCATGCAAAAGCCCCAAACTTGCTAAGTAAGGGAGGGTTAGGGGGTGCTGACGTCTATTGTCTGCATTGTCTGCATTGTCTGCCACACATCGTTCAGCAATATGGCCAAGCGTGTTAGAGCCGACATCGCCGAACTTCTCCGCATCGGGTGTGGCGCCAATCCCTAAGGAGTCCAGTATTAGTACAATGGCTCGTTTTTTTACCGTCATATTCAGGCTCTGTTTCCGTTCAATTGACTTTGCGTACAGCTTTCCGATCTTTGACTCAACGTCTATTGGTATCATTCGGCGGTCAACGTTGGGTGTCTGTTATGGCTCATGGCGTTCTACTGCATGGTTTGAATGGTTTGAAGTAGAGTCTTAGGTTGAGATAAGACCTCAGCATAACCTGCGACTTTAGCCTCCCTCATTGAACGTTTCCCACCCCTGCAGTACCATCTTTTGAAGAGTCTTTATGAGCTGATCGATTTCATCTTTCCGCCGCCATCGACCGGAAAGTAGTGCAAGCAGGCGTATCCGACTGTCACCGCTGTACCATCAAACATTTTAACCTTTTAGTTGGTGATAATCGACGCACTGCCCCGTACTTTACCAGACGCTTGTTGGACATTTTGTAAAGGGTTATTGTTATGAATTCAAATAAAGTAATAAATTCAATAAGATTGCCAGTATACCCTGCCAGTTGCCTAGGTTCTGCGATTGAAAAAACGCTGATAAATCCTGACAGTTTACTACCCAATCATCCTGTGAGTGATCAATACTCACGGTTACAGGATGGAACAGTTGCAGGCATACACCTGATTTAGGCGGATCTACAGTGCTAGGTACAATACTTGACGAGAAGGGTTGCTTGAGCTTTGTAGATCAACACTCCCTAGGTTTCCATAATAACTGACATACTTGGAGTGAATGTGAGAACCAACTGCTCGTCGGCTGCAGTTCTCACACAACGAACCAAGTGAGCAGCACGTCTTGTATTAATCTACTGAAATCTCATCCAACTCCTTTTGCTAACCTTTATTTGCATTTTTAACTTCTGCCTTTTTTGTATCATGTTTTTTCTATAAACTCCACTTGATGCTTTGCAAGGGTGGTAACATTAGGACCTTTCTTTGTTGGACATACTCTGTCAGCAGTTCTAGCCCAAGCAGAAGTCGCACCGCCCATCATGATGAGAAAAATCAATCCCATAGAGAAGAGCATTATAAATTCATACACTGAATGACCAATTATATCCTCATCAACACCAGGGATAGTGACATTCGGACATCGTGCTGCTTCAGCTAAAGATTGAGCCCCACCCATAGCATTAACTGCTAGTTTAGTGAAGGAGAAAGCACCAACACTTGCCACTCCTAAAGCTAAGACTTTTACTCGACTAGTTACTGTGGTTTTTATGGTTCGTTTTAAGCCGTTTGTCGTCAATGGCTGAGGCTGATTAACGCCACGGTTAGAATGTTTAATCTTGTGACGAATAGCGTAAGGAATTACTGCAAAGGAGTTAACAAATGAAGAAATATTATCCATGCCAAATATACCCTGTACTGTATATGAATGCTGCTTGAGGGTTTGAAGTGGAAGATTAATATTGCTATTGGCTATTCGTGTCCTCAGTTTGGCACAGTCAACTTTCCCAGTAATTTTTAATTCCCGTAGAAGAGATGGCAGTCCAATTACGACTCCGATCCCAGCACCTGTTAACGCTATAACAAATACTCGAGTACCTATCTTTAGCGAAGCAACTATACGAGTCATGATAGGCCGAGGTACTGGCATCCTGTTGTGTACAGTTAATATCACATCTTCCAGAAATCTGGGCTCGCTAGTCAATTGATCAAACAATACCTTGTACGTTATAATATCTGAATTATTAACATTCAAGATAAGCTCATTTGGATTATCATTAATATCTATTGACTGATTGTACAATGTCACCAAAGTAGTCAATTGCTGTGCTGCATTTTGTACCGCCTTACGATAATATTTATCAGAAAACAATAATTCTTTGACATCAGTTGTTATGCTAGAGAGTAATCGAAGACCAAGAAGCATAGGTAGCAGACTTTCAGAACCCCAATTACATGCCCCACCGATGATACCTATAATTCTATAAAGTGTAGAAGGATCCGTTGCGTCTCCTCCGAATAAATTTATTACTCCATCATGCGCATTAAATGCATCAAGCATAGGAGTATATAGTGCGGCCATGCAAACAATGGACATCGGCAGTGCAATTTTCATTTGCTCTAATTTTGATGATTCTTTAAACGCTTTTATTTTATCCATTAATTTAACTGGATCCTTTATAATAACGGTTAGCATTGCGTCAGCATACATTGCACCAGGAGCCCATCCTGCAGTGATGAACGATATCCAAGCCTCAGCGGAAGCATGATTACCACGAACAAGACCTGTAAGATTGATGGTTGAAAATAGATAAGAAAAAAAACCTGTCGCTACCTCTTTGCAAGTGATTGGGCCAATTAGATTATGGTGTAACTTAGAAAAAGAAAAAAACATATCTGTAAGAAATTCATCTAATTCTTCCCTGACTAGGTTGGTTATTTCTTTATGGTGTATCGAACATCTTATTTTTTCCGACGTTTCTCCCTCGACAAGAAGACGTGTCTCTTCCGTATCTGTCGTTTCAGTGTAAACTTGTAAGTCTTTCGACGTTCCCGCGCCATTGTGTATTTCTTCTGATCTTACCCTAGTAAGGTTTGGATCATTGTGTATTTCTTCTGATCTTACCCTAGTAAGGTTTTGATCATTGTGTATTTCTTCTGATCTTACCCTATTAAGGTTTGGATCATTGAAGTATTTATTCAATTTGTCGAGCGACGAGGATGTATGCAATTCAGGATTACTAACGAAATTATGAGCATTGATTTCCCGTTTACATATTGGTCTTTCGTTTGTCTTTTTCGCTTCATCTTTCTCTTTCGCCAACAATGATAATTTGCTATCATTGGATGTTGTATTGGACGTTGTGTCATAGAAGTAAGCCCGACTGTTTGAGAAATGATTATCTCCATGTGTAATATTCATCTCTATAGGCTTGTTTTGTTCAGTGGTTATCATGTCTATCTGTACTCCATATTAATAAGAAATAATTGATTCACGAAACTAAGACACAATAAGAAATAAAAAGTTCATTAATAAAATTTTATACTTTATGTTAGAATTAGTTCGACATTCGATTAGAGGAATAAATCATCCCATTTCAGGATAAAAAACGTTCAACGGATTGTTTTTATTTCGTAGATGATGTTGATGAGAAAGTGCGTATTGGTGACAGGAATTCTGGCGAACTTTCCACCGTTATTAAATGAAGCGTCATGGTCTTACAGGGACTCTCGTAAGGTCAGTCGGATGTATGTTTTTGGCATAGCGAGCTCACGTTTGGTTTTAGTCGACCGTGAGTTTCATATGGTTTAACAAATTCGATTTAAATATCATATCATCAATGAACGTTTACCTTAAAATAAGTAAGTACGTTACGGGTTTTTCAGAATCAACTAGTTATTGATCATTCAACGTCCATAGAAATAGAGAGTTAAACTTTAGTAGTATGAATAATTACTTTTGAACTATTTGACTAGAATTAATGTCCAACAAATTAAGGGGAGTGGAGGCTTTTCCTGCTATCTATACCTTGCATACATAACTAACCAAGAGAAAAATAATGGATAACTCACTCAATAGTACACAGTCTCAATTTACGAGTACTATTCAATCTCAATCGAAAGAAAACGATTCTACAACAAAAAAAAATGAATCGGCTCACTTTGCAAATCGCACAGTAGATAAACGCAATGTTGCTCGACGGCTAATTGATAATGTTAGAATGTACTTTACACATAACACTGTCTCTTTTACAGGGATGGTGATACGTTGTTGTATCAAAGTTGGATTAACAACCTTGTTAGTAGCTGCTATAGGCATACCTGGCGCACTTTTTTTTATCGTCCCAGCATCTATCGCTCTAATGGTAGCATCTAGCACTCTGATTACAACTATAGTGGTTAGTGTATTTGGAACATCTATTATGCTATTTGGAACTAAGGGTAATTTACATCCTTCATTAGTGACCCATGAAGAATCAAGTAAGCGATTTGTCTGGGCCACAGTATCTAATACCGTTAATGATCTTCGTAAGGATCTTACACAACTAAATATGACCGAAGATAAAACAAAGGAGCATGAGAACAAGGCAGCAATTCTTGACGCTAAAAAAGTGGCGAAAAGATTCTATGATGAATGTGGCCATGGAGGTTATCGAAAAAACATCAACACTATCACAACATTATTTAAAACCTCTATCGAGGCTCTTGAAATTCATGAAAAGGGATTACAGGCTGGCTCTTATACGAGTAACGAAATTAATGCTTGTATAAAAAATACCTATAGTGATGAGAATAAAAGACGTTTAGTCATCAAGAAGGAAGAGGATGACGATATAGTGATGGATAATGATATCGATTTAGGTGATTTCAGATGGCGTTGGACTTATGAAATGAATAACGAAACAAAAGAAACACAGGTGATAATCTGCCGTATTAATAAACAGTGTTACGAGCTAATGAATCTTTTAAGTTATATCCCTGCCAAGGAGCGGCATAGCTACCTCGAGTCAATCGTATCGCACTATCTTATATTAATGAAAAATTATTCTAACAGTCCACCTGAAAATGAACGTATAAAAGTGCCATATACTCCATTCGCTTTTACTGAGTTGCTTCTCCCTTAGTTTAAGGATCGACGGATTTTCGTGTTACCGAAAAGTGCGTTACCATGGTTTGAATAAAAACAAAATCATAAGCCTGATGGAGAATAGCCACAATTAGCAAGTAACAGGAATTATTAATAGCATAAAATTATTTACATCAATAAATGCTAACAAACTAACATCTTACAGGAAAAGATTTTTTCAAAGAGATATTAGGTTTTAACAAAACAGGCACAGTAAAATGCTACTATCAGTCTGTCGGACTTAACTAACGCCACGGATACGCATTTATGGGATAATCAGTTTTTCCAAATAACGCATACACCTACTATGAACCACTTCATCCTTGCAGATCTAGTGCGTCAAACCACTCATCATTATCATCAGTTAGCTCAACGTATTCATGTTCTATCATAAAGTCAACCACCTATACGGTAGAACAATGGCTGC
>JAGLCE010000101.1 GCA_023146365.1 Endozoicomonadaceae bacterium | reverse complement strand
TAAGCATTGAGCCAACTGCACATCGGACAAGCGATACCATGTCCCAAGGAATAAAGTCCGAAACAACGTCAGCAGAGGGTAGCTGGGGCGACCTGTTTTAGAGGCGTAAATTGAGGAGAGCAACTTTTCAATATCTGACCAGTCCAACAACGCTTCCGTATCATCAAGACTATGAAGAATTGGATGACTTAGGTCAGTGGCTGAGACGAAAAGCTGTGAAGGATGTTTGCATGCCGATATTTTACCAGAATATGATCGGCTTTGTTGAGTTATGCTGAGGTCTCGCTTTAGTTTTTCTTTTTTTTCAGGTAGTCATCCAGATGACGACTAATATTGAATTTACTTTTTCTCAGAGCCTGAGCAATCGATGATGTATGTCACCTTCCAGCGTCAATAATACCGCCTTAATACGCTCACACTCTCGGACATCACACGCTTTTTTATGGCGCAATTCCAAAGCTATTTTTTTTGCTGTGAGATAATGATTATTTTTATCATGGTCGTATAGTGAGTAAAATAAAAAAAGCCTCAAAATCAATCATCTTCAATGATTACGAGTGTAGGACTTCCCACGCCATTGATTGATTTTTATTTGAACAGTTTTTGAGTTTGAGGTATTATCTCAAACTTTTGCTTTAAATGCTCGATCTCTCTCGCAAAGGTCTAAGGGTATATGTTTTTTGGTTTTGATCTATAATCCTTGGCAACATATCTTGAAGTAGTGTGGTTAAACAATATGATAAAGAATTCGATGTTAGGAACTCTGTTAATAGTGGGTATTCTGCTGACTGTTGTTGCTGGTGTGTTATATATCCCAAAGGTTATCTATTCTGGCGATGAGGCTAGTGCTGTTTCACGTCACGACTGTATGGAGCGTGACTCTGCATGTCGCTCATTAATAAAAAATGTGGGAGAAGTGTCTTTGCTGATTGAGCCTGCCAGCCTGCCAGCGATGAAACCACTAACATTGACTGTGAATGTTCCTGCTAAAGAGGTAACGTCTGTGATGGTACAGTTCGTTGGTCGAGATATGGCTATGGGGCTTCAGCCTGTTGCGCTGGCTCCAGATCCTTTCACGCCTCAAGTCTGGCGAGGCGAAGGTGTCATCAGTCTATGTACTATAGATCCGGACATGGTGTGGATGGCACGGCTGATAGCTGTTGTTTCAAATCAAACAGTTATTTCAGAGTTTGTCTTAGGGGTTGCCATGCATAAATAGCTGTAAGGGGGGCGGTAGCGATAATAATATCTAAAATAATAGGCGTTTTTATTATGCACACGTTATGATGAAGTCAATTTGGCTAGCGTCATCGAGGTCTTGAAAAAGAAAGTTAAGTTTATGACAAGAATAGTGAAAAAATTGTCTGTTATGATGTGGTATTACGGTTATCTGAGATGCTTGGTGGTGGCGTTGGCTGGTTATCTGTCCAGTATAGTGCTGGCCGTGGATGTTACTGTCTCAGATGCGAAAATCCGCGCAATGTCCCCGATTTACAAGAATACAACGGTCTATGTGATGATTAAAAATAATAGTCATCAGCCGGTAGATTTAGTGGCTGCCGATGTGATGAGCCGTCGGGGTTATCCTATTGCAGATAAAGTAGAGTTTTATGCCACCAAGATGGAAAATGGTGTGGCGAAAACGGAGTGTTTGACCCGTATCAGTATTGAACCAGGAGAAACGGCTAGGTTGGGATATGGAGGCAGTTATATTATGGTGAGGGGGCTGAATAAGCCCTTGAAAATTGGCGAGGATATGGTCATCAGCCTGTTATTTTCTGATGGTGCACGTATTAACGTCGATGCGCCGGTTATGAAGATGCTGACGAATCCTCGGCGGTCGGTGATTGATTATCCCCAGACACTGAAGGTTTCAGCGCTTAGCATTCCTACCGGTAAACGGTTGAAACTTTAGTGATGTGATTGCCGTATTTTGTTGATGAGACTGAAAAGAATTTTGTAACAGGAGAGGGCTTTTATTGAATTGAATTTTAGCAATGGCTCTGTATTACATGTCTTGACTCAGGTGAAAAAACATGGTGTTAAATAATGGAGGCTTGTCTTTCTGACTATTACCAGTAGATAGAAAGTAGAAAGCAAAAAGCAAAAAGCAGTAGGTAGAAAGTAGAAAGCAGTTCTTCTCGTTTGAAACTATACGAATATTGAAAAGATGGTCAATCTTCCCGTCCAGTGATAATGAAGCTGTATTTATATTTTCTTTCTTTATACATCATATTAATAACATCAATCAGTCGATAGTCAGACGTGTAATGTCAGACCAATCGGCTGAGAGGGAATGGATAATTAACAATGACTGAGATGTTGAGAGTAAGCGATGTCACCAATTCCGGCAGAAAGCCTAAGATGTTGGGTGGCGCATTGATTGTAGCCGGCAGTACGGTCGGAGCCGGCATGTTTTCATTGCCCATTGTGACCAGCGGCATGTGGTTTAGCTGGTCATTATTATTACTGTGCGTTGCCTGGTTCTGTATGTACAGTGGTGGGATGTACCTGCTGGAAACCAATCTCTGTTTTCAGCCGTCAGATAGTTTTGATACGCTGGCCAGTAATACTTTAGGGCAGACTGGACGTATACTGAATGGATTTTCCGTTGCGTTTGTGCTTTATATCCTGACCTATGCCTATGTATCTGGTGGTAGCTCTGTTGTCAGCCATACTCTTGATATGGTGGCCGGCATTCAGTTGGATACCAGTCTTTCTGCACTGCTGTTTGCAACGGTTCTGGGCGTGTTTGTGATCGCAGGTGCTGGAGCGGTTGATCGTATTAGCACGATAATGCTCGGAGGCATGGTGTTGACCTTCTTGGTTTTTTGCAATGGAATGTTGATGTCGGCAGACGTCGCTCTCCTGTTTCCGAAGCTGTCAATGTCGGAAACGCTACCTTATATTCCTAGTGCCATTCCGTTTCTCATTGTGAGTTTCGGTTTCCAGAACTGTGTGCCAAGTCTGGTGAAATATTTTGGCAAAGAGCCGGTTAAATTGTATCGTGCGTCTCTTGTTGGAACACTGATTACGCTGATGTTTTATTTGATTTGGCAGATCAGTGTGCTGGGTAATCTGAATCGAGATGTTTTTCCTGCGATACAGGCTGCTGGTGGCAATGTCGCTCACTTGATTGCCGCCTTAGAGAAGAACGGTATTAGCATGGGAGTCTCTCTGTTATTGCAGTTATTTTCTCACTTGGCGATTGCAACCTCGTTTATTGGGGTAGCATTGGGTCTGTTCGACTATATCGCTGACCTGTTTGGCTTTGGGAATGATCTGCGAGGTCGCTTGATAACGGGATTAATAACGCTGGTTCCACCTACGGTATTGGCCATCAAATGGCCTGATGGCTTCATAATGGCGATTAGTTATGCGGGTGTCTGTGCGACGGTATTTGCCATGATTGTTCCGGTATTGATGGTGGCTGTCTGCCGCGCCAGGGGCATGAACGGTGGTTATCGTGTCGTAGGTGGTTATGCTCGAATGGGATTGGTGTTGCTGTTTGCGTTGATTACTCTGGTTTGTCAGTTGATGAATATGGCAGGCTGGCTACCAAAATTTGTTTAGCTAAAAATGGCTCGGATAATATAGAAAAATACAATAGCTAGGGATGCGCCTGCTGGCAGAGTGATAACCCAGGACATGAATATCGTGCTGATGACTCTGAGATTGAGGGCGCCAATCCCTCTTGCCAGCCCTACACCCAGAACGGCACCTACCAGAGTGTGTGTTGTTGAAATGGGAAGTCCGGTGCTTGAAGCAAACACTACGATGCTGGCAGCAGATAGTTCGGCAGCGAAACCGCGACTGGGCGTCAGTTCGGTGATGTTCTTGCCGATGGTGGCCATGACACGGTAGCCATAGGTTGCTAGCCCCACAATAATGCCGATACCGCCCAGCAATAATATCCAGTTAGGCATGACTGATTGGTTTGCAATTTCGCCGCCGGACAAGACAATACTGGCAACGGCTGCCAGTGGGCCGACTGCATTGGCCACATCATTCGAGCCATGAGCAAAGGCCATGGAGCAGGCCGTAAAAATCATCAGGATACCGAAGATTTTCTCTACACTGGAAAAGTGGAAGTCTTTGTCCGCCTGTCGATCCTCCTTGATGCGGCTAATGGCTATTTTTCCCGCAATCGTTACCACGATACCGATGAGAATGGCAATCATGAAGCTTTCTGTAGTGGTTAGTTCGAGACCAATATGCGTCAATCCTTTGGTAAAGGTGACCATGGACATCATGAAACCGACGACAAACATGTAGAGTGGGGTATAGCGTTGGGCGTTATGAAATGGGTTTTCGGTATTGATAATCAGTTTCTGAATGCTGATAAAAATCATGAAAGATAGAATGGCTGAAAGGACTGGCGAGACGACCCAACTGGCGACGATGGAGCCCACTTTGCCCCAGTTCACGGCATCCGCAGAGATGCCAACGGCCGCAAAGCCGACGATGGCACCGACAATGGAGTGTGTCGTTGAAACCGGCCAGCCGAAGTATGTGGCGATCAGTAGCCAGACGCCTGCGGCTAGCAGCGCTGCTAGCATGCCGTAGACCAGCAGTTCCGGGTTTTCCATCAGTAGTGGCATGGTCGGATCAATAATGCCCTTGCGGATGGTGGCGGCCACCGAGCCGCCAGCAAGGTAGGCGCCGGCAAACTCCAGTATGATAGCGATAAAAATGGCTTGCTTAATGGTCAGGGCCTGGGAGCCGACGGAGGTTCCCATGGCGTTGGCGACATCATTGGCTCCTACTCCACAGGCCATGAAGAAGCCGAAGACGCAGGCTATTATTAGCAGGGTTGTGCCGTGCTCAGCGATGATTGACATACTGCGTTTCCAGAAAGTAAGCGTGTAGAAAAGGGTTATTTGGCAAGTAGTAACTGCAAGTAACTGCCTACTCGTGATGCTCGGTCTGCCAGATCACCGATCCATTCGATGATCTTGTACATGAACATGACGTCGACTGGGGGGAAGCGTGTTTCTAGTGTGAATAGTACGCGGCGAATCTGGATTTGTAGGTCATCTGTCTCACTTTCTAGATCGTTCAGTTCTTTAATCATCTCTTCAACTATATCTGTTTCACGCCCTCTGAAGCCGGTTTCAAGCAGTTCATCAAGTTCATTCATGGCTTTGAGCGCTTGAGCGGAGGTTTGAATTGAACGGTCAAGGTAGTGCCCCAGTGCTTCGTGTAGCTCTTCGGGGAAGGACATCTGTCGGCCAAGAATCAAGCCGGCGATATCCTTGGCACGGTTGGCGACTTTGTCCTGCACGGTTACGATACCTAGCAAGTCGGTTCGGGGTACTGGGAGGAACAGGCTTTTCGGTAGCGAGAGACGTATCTGTTTTTTGATTTGATCGGCTTGTTCTTCTAGATCGACGATCAGAAGCTGGTAATGCTCCGCTTGTTCCCACTCTTGCTTGAGCGTTGCTTTGAAAAAAGGCTGTAGTTCAGAGACGCAGTCATGCACCAGACTAATATGTTTCTGGATAGAACCGATAGGCGAACGACCGAATACGCTGGCAAACAGATTGATTGATGGCATGCGCCAGTTACCTGAGTTGTTCTTTCAAGGCTACCAGTATAGTGCTCTTCATGATAGGTTGAAATCCGAAAATGGTTTTATATAGCTGTTTATATGGATTATAAGGAAAATTTTTTTTTATAGAAGAAAGAGTAAGATAGAATAGACGTTGTTCCGTCTCAATAATAGTTTGCTAGACGTGTATATGCCGAAAGAAACCGAACTTAAGCTGCTGATTGCGCCTGAGGCGCACAGCCATCTGCTATCAAATCCTCTGCTGAAAGAGTCCTGTGTCGCTGGCCAGTGTTTCTTTCAATTTCAGAATACGTATTTTGATACGGTTGATCAGCGATTGCATCAAGCCCGTGTATCGCTGAGAATTCGTGAAAATCAAGGGCGATATATTCAGACGCTGAAAACCCGTGGACAGAGTCGGAACGGTCTAAGCCGACGGGGTGAGTGGGAGTGGTCTTTGGAGAGAGAGCGTCTTGATATGGCGCTGCTTCAGCCCGTATGGCCTGACGCACTGATTACTATTGATTTCTCGGCGCTGACACCGGTTTTTAATACCAATTTTCAGCGTACCGCCTTTACGCTTAACTGGGACAAGCAGCACAGTGCTTGTGTGGAACTCTCTTTGGATGTTGGCGAAATCAGGGCTGGGATGTTTCGAGAAGCGATCTCAGAGGTAGAGATTGAGTTGCTCTCCGGCTCTGAAGAGGCGTTGCATGAGATTGCAGAGCAGTTGTGTCGTTCAGTGACGCTTGAGCCCTGCGATGTTAGCAAGGCTGAGCGGGGGTATGCATTGATCAATCGGCAGTTGCTCGCCCAATAAATATTCATCATCCTCTATCGGTTTGGTGTCAGGGAGTGTCTGAGTTCAACTGCAGCCACTATCGGTCTCACTGTGGCATTGGATTAGCAACGACCATAAGTTATTATCAGCAACGCAAGCAGGCCGCCTGATTTGTTTCACAGGTACTGAACTCGTACACTTGTCGTTGAGAATGGCGAAGAGAAGGTGCAGGGGTGATGCACGAACAATATTATTCTTGGAAATGGTTGCTGGTGAGTGTCATGCTCTCTTCATCGGTGAGTGCTACGGAGCCGCCGACGAAGAGTCACGGTGCCTATGCGGCAGACTGGGAGTGTCGTGCCTTTAATGATGGTGACGACTGGCTGTGTCGTACTGGTGCGTCGAGTGAATATACTGTGCCACTGGATACGATTTCCGCACTGCGTCGATCAATCAGTAAAACGTTTAGTGCGCTGAAACAACCCAAAAAATCTTCCTCTGGGCATTCAGTGGTGTCGACTACCTCGAATGTTAATGATGCATCTGGTGGGTCTAGTGCTGCTCCAAATACTGTTAACATTGCTCCCTTCCTCTCCCTGAGTTCGGATGCAGGAAAATTGCTTATGATGCTTCAGCGTGAGGAGGCTTATACAATTCTCTGGTATAAAGGGAGTGATAAAGGGGAAGCCGCTCAAATGCGGAGGGTTGTCGGCCTTATTGAGGACTCCCTGTTGCTGATCTCTGACCACCGAGATATGAAAGAGTATCTCGTCGTCTCTGGGCTGTTTCCCAATGAAGAGGCTGCCAAGCGTGATATGAGTGCGATTCATCGGGAACGCTCGCTGGCTTATCTTCACCCTTCACCCCGTCAGATTCGTGATCTGAGTAGCCGAACGATCTCCCTACCTTGAGCGGAACATCATCATCATTGTTGTTGTGGTGGTGTTGTGGTTTGATCGGATGTTGCGTCTTGTCTCAATGCCTTGATCATCGTGGGAGAGTTGATGGTCACGTATGCAGTGCCATTTAAACTCAGTATCTGGTAGCAAAAATATGGAAACAGCAAAAAAGGATGTCGAAAGCCGGTCTGTGGGCAGTGAGCAGCAGCAAGTTGATTCAGAGCTGCAGGATGTGTTGCTCAATCTGAACAAGGAGTATTTGGAAAAGGGTCAATGCATGGATCTGGCCTTTGTCTTGAAAGAACTCCGTATATCTGGTTTTCTGGATAACATCCAGGTGCGTAAAGTCCTTAGCCTCCGTCGTAATGTCGAACAATCTAGGCTGCATCCCGTGGAGTACCTGGAAGAACTCGCACTAGAGAATAAGCAACAGACTGGACAACTTTTAACTATTGATATCATGATGCGCTGGTTGGCATCACGAGCGAACCAGTCCTATTATTTCATCGACCCGCTGAAGATTGACCCAGTGGCTATTACTCCGGTGATGTCTGGGGCTTATGCCCAGCGTCATCAAATTCTGGCGGTTGAAGTGAGTGATGACACGTTGGTGATTGCCAGTGCTCAGCCGTTCAGTTCCGATTGGGAGGATACCGTCCGACATATCAATCGGAAAAAGATCCGACGGGTGGTCAGCAGTCCGGCAGATATACGACGTTATTCCGCTGAATTCTATAGCCTGGCTGATTCGGTGACTCGAGCGTTGCAGGACGGCCAAGGCAATACGGCGATATCGACCTCTTTCGAACAGTTACTTGAACTGGGTAATGTCCGTCACTCTGAAGCCAATGATCAGCATGTTATCAATATCGTTGACTGGATATTGCAATACGCATTCGATCAGCGTGCGAGTGATATTCATATTGAACCAAAAAAAGAGGTGGGCAATGTTCGATTCAGGATTGATGGTCTTCTTCAACAGGTACATGAACTGCCCTCAGACATTGCTATGGCTGTCATCAGTCGCTTAAAAATTTTGGGTCGGATGAATGTGGCAGAAAAAAGACAACCGCAGGATGGCCGAATCAAGACCAAAGGACGATCTGGTAATGAGGTGGAATTGCGACTCTCCACACTGGCAACGGTGTTTGGTGAAAAACTAGCCATGCGGATCTTCGACCCTGCTGTGTTGCAGAAAGGATTTCATTCGCTGGGGTTTTCCCGTAACGATGAGAAGCGCTGGCACAGCATCGTGCGTCAATCGCATGGCATTGTATTGGTGACTGGGCCGACCGGTTCCGGAAAAACCACGACCCTCTATTCAACGTTGAAAGATCTGGCAACACCGAAAATCAATGTGTGCACCATTGAAGATCCCATTGAAATGGTGGAGCCCATGTTCAACCAGATGCAGGTGCTGCATGAGATCGGGCTTGATTTTGCCAAAGGGGTCAGAGCGCTGTTGCGGCAAGATCCTGATATTCTCATGGTGGGGGAAATTCGAGACTTGAAAACGGCAGAAATGGCGATTCAGGCGGCATTGACCGGACACTTGGTGTTCTCAACCTTACATACTAATGATACCTCATCTGCGGTTACCCGGCTTTTGGATCTGGGTATTCCCAGTTATCTGATCCGGACTACGCTGATTGGCGTGATGGCGCAGCGGTTGGTCAGGACACTGTGCCCGAATTGTAAGCAGACAAGAGCGGTTGATCCTGCCGTGTGGCGAGAACTGATTCAGCCATGGCGATCGACAGTGCCTGATACCAGTCATGTGGCCGTTGGGTGTGTAGAGTGCCGGAATACCGGTTATCGTGGTCGGGCCGGAATTTATGAAATCATGCCGTTAAGCAATGCAATTAGTCAACATATCAATTCTAGTTGTGATGTTAAGGCCATGCGTCGCCAGATGAATCGTGAAGGTGTGCAAACTCTGAAGATCAGTGGTGCTAGCAAGGTGCTAGCGGGTTTTACCACCATTGAGGAAATTTTGCGGGTGACATCATCGGAAAGGTGTTTTAGCTGATAGTCTCTCGTTGACAATTAGTTGATATCGAATTAAAACAACCGTTTCGTAGAAAAAAAGCAAAAACTCATCTCTTCATTTAGAGGGTCTTTGCTCTCTTCCATATCGGTACACTTTGCGTACAAACTATATTACGAACAGCCTTGTGTTTCAGCGAGACGTTATTAATAGACAATTATTTCATTATATGCTTGATACGTCGTCAGAATTAGTAGTGGTATTGCAATCAGTATGCCGAGTCCTAAGGGAATCATGCCAACGATAATAAGGCTTGTGGCTAGCAGGCTGTAAACGCTCAAAGGCAGAATGTTTTGGCGGCATCCTTCGAAACTGAGTTTAAGTGCCTCAGGGATAGGAGTGCGCTTCACTAATATCAGAATGGGGGAAAACAAAAATGCCATGCTGAGTGCGCTTGTTCCCACTATAAGAATAACAATGCTTATTATGAGGTTATCACCGAAAATGCTAAGTATGATGCTAAACAAGGTAGAATAAAAAATACCGGCTAAAACACTTAAGATAGCAATTTGCTTGAGGCTGGGTTTAAAGTTATCCATTACGATTGAAAAGGATATCTCTTGATTATTCGATAGTCGATGTGCCGCTAATGTTAGAAATGCGGAGATAATACCGGAGAATATTATAGCTATTATACTGCCGACTATAGGGATTATCTGAAAAATGGCGAGTGCAACTCCCCATAGTAACGTGATTGAAGTCCAGAATTTAGGAGCTTTTTTGAACTGCTCAAAGGCTGTCGATAGCCAAGAGAGGGATGCATTGGTTGTGCAAGTTTCGATAGACGGTTCGGCATAAATCTGATCGTCGTTTTCACTGTTCTTATTAAAAACGATAGAAGAGGGGGTGTTGCTGTCTGTATTGTCTGTGGCTGTAGTTTCGATTGCTTCGACTTGAATGAATTTTTGCAAAGGTGTATTTTCTTTATCGATAATTATCGTTTGCATGCCGATGTTATGGAGTTCCTTTCGATAACGTTCAGCTTTTAGCAGCGTCAGGTTTTTACGAATTAATATCGGAGAAGACTCTGAGAATATACGTTTCAGGACATCCTCATCATTTAGGTTAAATAGCTTACTAAAGTCTTTTTCGACCGATTTTTTATTGAAATCTGAACGAAACTCACCGGTGAAACAAACAGAAAACTCCATGATCTACTCTACCCCATCTACTGCTGAATGGACTGCATAAAAACAGAGAAACATTATGGTTTGTTGCAATTACCTGTCGGCCTACTTTTTAATGTTTCTCTTTTTATTTTAGAGATAATTTGGTAGGAAAAACGTTATAGGTAATGACATTTTAAGATAAAAAAGATAGTGTTATCTCAAAATATTCCATGCTCTAGCTCTCGTAAGGAGGATAGCTACAAAAAAATAGTCTTGGCTTGTGTCGCAGTGGGCACTTTTGGATAGTGTCGCTCTGTTCAATGGCGAGTAGAGTATGAGTTTAATAAGGACGCATTTAATCATCCTGCTACATTGTCATCTTTGCATGTCACGCCCTTTATTTCGTTGAGCAAAACTCGAAATAACCCTGTTATTTTCTCTTTTGTGTTGTTTTGCCTAAGAGAAAACAGTGATGGTCCTTGGCTTGGGCTAGGTTATTAGAGGTGTCCTAAACAGCTGTACCAGTAGTGATGTCCTACGAAAAAAGAGATAAACAACTCGGCGAGCGCTGTAAATAGATGGGGGACGTCAGCAGCGCTAGCGTGAGAGTTTGCTATTGAGTCACGGTGTTATGAGGTTTAACGATACGCGTGTTGCTCAGAGTAGTATTTGCCTAGTGGAGATAAAGGCATAAACTTATCAGTTAGTTTTTACTTGATTCTTATAATAAGTAAAAATTTTTAAAAGGTAAAGCTTAATAACTATTGGTTGTATGCGAAGTTGCAAAAGATTATCTTGGCGCTTTCTGCCTCTAAGCAGGTTCAACGGGCATCGTTACGGGTGGTTAGGTGACAAAAGAATCTTTTATTGGATAGTCAGACTCTTTACGCCGCTAGATGTTCCCAGTAAAAGCAGATCGGCGGGACGTATAGCAAACAGGCCGTTAGCCACCACGCCTGTAATCTGGTTAATGGCCTGCTCCACCTCAATTGGATTAATAATGTTCATATTCCAAGCATCAAGAATGATATTGCCGTTATCAGTGACAACCCCTTCCCGGTAAATTGGATCGCTACCCAATTTTACCAGCTCTCGGCCGACATAGCTGCGAGCCATCGGAATGACTTCCACCGCTAGCGGGAAGGCGCCTAGTACGTCAACCCACTTGTTTTCGTCAGCGATACAGATGAACTCTTTGGCAACGACTGCCACAATTTTTTCCCGAGTCAGTGCGGCGCCACCGCCTTTGATCAGGTGGAGGTGTTCGTTGGTTTCGTCGGTGCCGTCGATATAGAAACGGAGTTCGCTGACGGTGTTTAAGTCATAGACCGGAATGCCATGGGTGCGAAGTCGCTCGGCGGAAGATTCGGAGCTGGCAACTGCACCGTCAAAACGGTTCTTTATCTCAGCCAGTGCATCAATAAAACCGTTGGCGGTAGAGCCTGTGCCAATGCCGAGAATCATGTCATTTTCAAGATGGGGAAGAATATGGTCAAGTGCTGCATGCGCTACGGCCTGCTTTCGTTCGTTCTGAGTCATGACGGTTTCACAGATTGGAAAAAATTGGGTAGATTATAGGGTATACGATTCGGTATGTCTTGATCCTGTTGTTTCGCCTTCTCTGAATGGTGACTATTGATAAAAAATAGTGATGACTCATCCAATACCTCTGTTTGTTAGCCTGGCATCTTGTATGTAGAACCTGCTTTACGGTGTGGGAGAAATTTTTTAAATGGATAATCTATGTGATCGCATGGATGTCAGAGTCGTTTATGGTGATAGTAATACGATCATGAATCATGCTGTATTTTTCAATAATACTGAGCGCAAACGATTTGATCAACTGTTGTAAACTCGTTCTGAATGCGCAAAGTAATCATTATTCCGTTCGGTAGTCCTGAATTATAAGTAAGGTTCTACTCCATTTTGATCGATTTGATTTTTGCTGATCAAGATATCAACATTATTCAAGTTTTGATAAACGATGACTTCCCACACATGTCCGCTATCCATTGATAGCACGAGGGAGTAGTTTATGCCGGCAACCACTTGACGCTTGGCTGATAACACGGTCAATAGTTGACCATCGTCGATCATGTCGGTGGCAAAAGCCGCAGCATCCATTACTGCTTCATCGACAGGGATTTTTGACCATGCTCCAAGTAAATGCATATTATGTTCTTGCTCACCTTGCTCACCTTGCTCATGGTAATACTCTGAGGCAATGGTTTGCTGCCATCCGGATAGGCCTATCGTGGCAGCAGCGATTAGTGTAATTATTGATTTAGACATATTTTTTTATTAACTCCATGTAAACAATGAAAGGGTTAATGCGTTTTATTCGCATAATAATCAAAAAGCATTCTGGAAATAATATTTCACTCTGATAACCTTTGATTTTTTCGATAGTATCATTAGTTAGATGGTTAATCAACTATTGTTTTGAAACAATAATTTTGAAACAACAATTTTGAATCAGCTGTTATTGCAAAAAAAATCACCGTGTTAATGGTTTGACTTATCTACTTGTCGGGTCTCGCCTGATT
>JAGLCE010000100.1 GCA_023146365.1 Endozoicomonadaceae bacterium | reverse complement strand
GACACAGAATTGTGAACACTACCTAGTAAAATCGATTTTGGCTGAGAAGAATTTAGCTCAAACCTAAACTGACAGACACCAATTAAAAATCAATAAATGTCAGATAAAGTCTGGGCCATTACAAATTATTTGCCCTCGAGTGAATAATAATTATTATTACTCTTATACACTGCTTAAGAAACTTAAATATCGACCAGGTTTTCGATCTTTAGTCTTTGCTTTTAATCAATAGTTGGTGCTTTTATATATGCCTCTAAGTATGCTAGTAAGGCATCAGCCCACTGCGGATATTGACCTGCCCACTATTTCTTCTTCGCCTCAAGATCGGCTTCATACGTAACAACGTCATATTTCATTAACGCTCCTGTCGCAAGATCAATGAAAAACCCTGGCCAGAAGAAAAAATTAAATATTGATACGACATTAAAAGAATTATTCATCATTATATGACGAGACTCATAATCATCAAGTCTAAACATAACCTGCGGTGGGCTAATGTTTCTCTTGATAAGCAATGTCATAGGTGTTTTACCCACTAAATTCCCATTAATGTGAACCTTTGCACCATCTGGAATCGATTTGAATGTTACATTGTCAAAAGAGCCAGTAAATATAGTGGCACATCCAGAAAGCAGAAGAACCGCAATTATGCAAAGTAAATATTTATACATTTTTAACTTTTCCTTGTTTTGGTTGTGGAATGGTACTTATTTAACACTTACCATTTGATTTATCTAACGTATAACGCCTTTATAATGGGCAACCTTGTGGCAAAGCCACGCTCAAAGCTGTCCAGCCCGAAGTAGCGTCGTTGATAAACTTGTTACATTTTTTGTGTCTGTTTGAAATTCTCACTGATTCACTTATGCATCTTTACTTGTTCACTTAGGCATTTTTACTTATCGACAAGATAAGTGAATTTCTGTACTTTTATTTGGAAACATTTGAATAACTTCTTGAACAATATCTCCATGATAAATGCGAACATCCCCTTCTATATTGTCAATACTGTGCTCGGCTACGCTTCGCACATCAATCCAAACAGTATCGGCATTTGACAATGAGCTAAAGCACATTGCCACCAGCAAAAGTAAAATATTACCAAATGTTTTTCAATTCATAATTCACACCTTACCAATTCATAATTCAAGCCTTAATTGTATTGTATTCTCTGGGTCTTGGTGATATTTTTCGTTCACACGCTTCAACATTGGCATGCATACTGTCTAGCAATATCCATTAACCTCTGTCATCCCAACCTGTCACCCAGAATAGTGTCTGACACTTAATTCACACTTCTCCGTTTAACATAGCAACGGTTTTTAGTCATAAGTGATCTCACATTGGCTGTTAGTCGACCGTGAGTTTATTAACACAGATTCCACTATTTTTTGTCAACGACTAATCGGAACTGGTTGTGCACCATATTTAATGAGAAGTTCCACTATCTTCTGAGAGTTTGTACGATTAAGCTTTGTAGCAATATCTAGTAACGTACTTTCCTCATAATCATCGTCAATGAATATAGCAGGCATAGTACTAGCGCCACTCTTAAGTAAAAGTTCAACCATTTCAAGGTTATCAGCAATGATGGCGTAATAGAGGGGGGGACCATCATTGTAAAACAAATCATTACCATCGTCAACCTGAACTCCCTTATTCAATAAGCATTTAACCACTTCAATATTCCCACATTCTGAAGCCATAGAGAGAGCGGTGCGTTCTTCCCAGTTCACCGAATTAATTATATCTAAGGTGCTATTATCAAGTAGTATTTTGAATACTTCAAAGGATTGTTCGTTCGCTTTATTACTAGATAATTGAGCGATGGCAAGCTGGAGGCAGCAGATGACTATCGGAATCGGATGGTATATTTCCTGAGGTTTTATTATGATTATCGCGGAACCATTTTCGAGTAGGCATTTGACCACTTCATAATGACATTTATAAATCGCTTCTTCTATAGGGGAGCTATAAGAACACTTTAGAGCATTGACATCCGCATTCAAACTAATTAAAAATTTAACGACTTCTAAATGCCCGTTTCTACTGCTTTCAGTGAGAATATTCAGTATTCTATCATAAGATGTCTCATTGACATCAGTATCACTAAATACACTAATCCAATACTTCATTACTTCTAGATGTCCAAATTCGGCGGCGACAAAAAAGGGTGTTGTACCCCTAGCATTATGCCAAAATTCCAATGAAAGTCCTCTATTTACAGGTCTATTCTCTACCAAATATTTCATTATCTCTAAACGTCCATGTTCAGCAGCGATATGGAGAACGGTTTTTCCATTTACTTCACTTTTATCATAGTTATGTTTGTTAGCACAATGCTCAAGAAGATACTTCACTATCTCTAAATGCCCATGTGCGATGGCACAATGTAAGGGATTGTTCCTATTTTCATCCAAACAATGCGGATCATACTTTTTCATATTAACAAGTTTTTTAATTAATTTAATATCTCCACACTTAGCAGCGGTGATTGACTCAGACTCAATTTTAGCAGCGGTGATTGACTCTGAATCAATTTTCTGTGAGCTATTAGTCTTTTTAAAAATAGATACAATTCGATCTTTTATGTTCTTGAAAAAAGGCCCATTTTTATTTATTCGGTCAGCACGTACTGAAATAAGAAGATCTATGTCAGCATCAGTGCTTATAACATATTTTCCACTAAATATAGCTGCTAGATGTTCCCAATTTGGTTCTTCTATGAAAACCAAAACCCGCTGACAAAAAGTAAATTTACTATTAATCATGCATAATCCTCCATACTGATAAATTCAATAACTAATTACGATATACTCTTGAATTATTTATTCTAAACCCTATATCTTTTTTAGATTGATATTAAAACAAAAAGTTCACTTTATTTTGCATTTTACTTTCCTATACAGTGTGGTGTTTATCAACATAGTTGTTGCCTCCACTCAAACTGCTGTCTTTAATTGATCAGTAACAGAGCTATCTGGATTTAGCCAAACCTCGTCAGGCAAACTCCACTTTCTTGTGGGCCTCGTACTCCAGTATTCATGTGTGCTGTTTTGCCCCTGGATTCCCACAACAACCGACACAGACTGCTATTTGATAACGATATCGAGCGAATATTGAGTGTTTCTCGCACGCCCAGTCACTGACTAACACCCCATTAATCTAACAATCAACTTGCCAAAATCATGTACTTGCTCACATACTGCAAGATATGTATGTAAATGGAGGATCTGCTACATGGGCGTCATTCTCGAATTTCCAGGTTCAAATACCAAAAAAACTGACATTGTCGATAAATTTGTTCGCAAAATCGGCGAAAAAACGGGACTCAGCAAGGAAGAGATCGCTAGCGTTCTCAACAGTTACCGCTCTGTTCACCCTTATTTAACAAACAAGTTTGAGTCACAAATGGAGATACCGGTTCACACTAATCTTGATAAACAACAAATCGATATTATAAACGAAGCATTGGCAGAGCATATGTCAGATCTATTTGCGTGTTCTGCTAGTATCATTATTGGCCTGCTGGCACGGGAACAGGTAAATAATCGGAAGCTTTAGCGTCGTATTAAGCAACACCCAATCAGAACAATGAGATCGGAGAGGATGGACGCCTTAAACATCTGCCGTTTAACGTCCAGCCACTAGCATTACAACCCTGCACGCTTCGACTCATCCCAGAGTGCATCCAGCTCGGCCAAGGAACCCTCTTGCACCCGTCTCCCCATCTCCAACATGCGTGACTCTATATAAGAAAATCGCCGCTTGAATTTGTGATTAGCGCCTAACAGAGACTGTTCCGCATCACTCCCGACATAACGTGCCAGATTAACGCAACTAAATAGCAGATCACCGGCTTCATCCCGCACTGCTGCTTGATCACCACTATTCCAAGCCTCCTCCAACTCATCCATTTCCTCTCGCAACTTGGCAAAGACAGGCGCGATATCCGGCCAGTCAAATCCTTGTTCCGCGGCCTTTTCTTGAATAGCCTGAGCACTTTTTAACGCAGGAAGTGACGTCGGTATATCGTCAAACAGACCTTGTGATTGATCTTTACCAGAAGAGTGCTTCTCCCATCGTTTGATCTCCTGCCAACGTCGATTGACCTCCGTCTCGCTCACTGTATCAGCAGCAGAGCGAGTCGAGTTCAGTGTACCATCCGGAAAGACATGAGGGTGTCGACGAAGCAGTTTTTCCACCAGCCCATCCAGAACGCCGTAAAAATCAAACAACGACAGTTCTTCCGCCATACATGCATGAAAGACCACCTGAAACAGCAGGTCCCCCAGCTCTTCCTGAAGATGCGCATAATTCGAACGGGCAATGGCGTCCGCCACCTCGTGCGCCTCTTCCACGGTATAAGGCGCAATACTGGCGAAGTCCTGCCTAATATCCCAAGAACAGCCAGTCTCCGGATCACGAAGACGAAGCATCAGTTGCAAAAGGTTTTCCAGAGTATATTGAGCCATCGATCATACCTTGCGGTTTCGGCGCGCCTCAATCACATTGGCTAGCTGATGAATTTTTGCGAGTATACGACCAAGATCATTCAGTGTCGCAATTTCGATCGTCAACAGTATTTTGGCAATATTATCGTTTTTCAACATTTGAATATTCAGATCCAGAACATTGGCCTGTTCATTAGCCAGCACCACCGTGACATCCCGTAGCAACCCAGAACGGTCATAAGCCAAAATATGGATTTCAACAGGATAGGTATATTGTTTGTCCTCGCCCCAGCTAACTTCAATCAGCCGATCTGACTCTTGCTCCTGCAACTGCAGTGCATTGCCGCAATCTGCACGATGAATCGTCACACCACGCCCCACGGTTATATAGCCAATGATCGGATCACCGGGCAGTGGGTGACAACAGCCGGCCATCTGCGTCAACAGATTACCCACACCATGAATCGTGACATCTCCTTCTTTGCGATGGGGTTGAGATGAAGGCAGAGTGCGCAACTCAAAAACGGCCGACTCTTTCGACTCTTTCGACTCTATCTGGCTCTGAGCGGCATTGACGACCTGCCTGCTACGGATATCACCGGCACCACAGGCTGCGAAAAGGTCATCTTCGGCGTGAAAATTCATGGTTTTGGCAAGTGCAAGGAGATCCACTTTATTAATATCCAGACGCTTGAGCTCTGCCTCAACAAAGCGACGGCCAGCCTCAATATTGGACCCTTGGTTCTGCTTTCGGAACCAACTAACGATCTTGGCACGGGCGCGACTAGTCTTGATATAACCGAGGTTCTGATTGAGCCAATCTCGACTCGGCACTGCATTTGACGCAGTCAAAATCTCGATCTGAGCACCCGTTTTGAGTGTATAGTTCAACGGCACGATCCTGCCACCGACCTTGGCACCTCGGCATCGGTTACCCACTTCCGTATGAACACGATAAGCGAAATCCACCGGCGTTGCGCCGACAGGCAGGTCAACAACATGGCCATCCTTCGTGAAAACGTAGACTCGATCAGGTTCAACATCCAATTTCCATTGATCAGCGAGGCCTTCCACGCCTTCCCCTATCTCTTCCTGCCACTCCAGAACCTGACGCAACCAGTTCAGCTTCTCTTCATAGCTGTCAGTTTCAGTTTTGGTCGCCACCCCCTTGTACTTCCAGTGAGCACACACGCCCAACTCCGCCTCATCATGCATGGCATAAGTGCGAATCTGAACCTCCAGTGTTTTTCCAGCAGGACCAATCACCGCAGTGTGAAGTGACTGATAACCATTCTCCTTGGGGGTCGCAATATAATCATCGAACTCCTTGGGAATATGGTTCCAGAGCGAATGAACGACACCAAGAGAGGCATAACAGTCGCGTACATCGCAAACCAGGATACGCAGAGCACGGATATCATAAAGGTTACGAAATTCGACCCCCTTGCTCCGCATTTTTCGCCAAATACTGTAGATATGCTTAACTCGACCGTTAACATCGGCCTCAATACCGGTCGTTTGCAGCTCAACCTGCAAGTGCTTAATGGCATCATAGATATACTGCTCACGATCAAGACGTTTTTCATCGAGCCATTTGGCAATTTTTTTATAATCTTGTGGCTTCAAGTAACGAAATGCGAGATCTTCCAGCTCCCATTTGATGTACCCAATACCCAGACGGTGTGCCAGTGGCGCATAGATTTCAAACACTTCTCGGGCAACCCGCTGCCGCCGCTCACGATCCGCACCCTTCACGGCTCGTATGGCACACGTTCGCTCCGCCAATTTGATCAAGGCTACCCGAACATCATCAACGATGGAGACCAGCATTTTGCGAACTTTATCCAGCTGATCCTGTTGCTGCCCCAACACCTGAGCACGAGCCGGATTTTGGATCGCGCCGATGACCGCCATCCCCAAAACGCCCTTGACAAGCTCGGCAATCTCATCGCCAAAACGCTCGCGGACATCAATCAGCGCCAGCTTTTGCTCTCGAACGGGGCGATACAGTAACGCAGCAATCAATGATGCCTGATCCAGCCTCAGTTCGGCTAGAATATCCATCATTTCCATGCCGATATTAAAGGTACTGGTCATCTGAGACCAGCTGCTAGGATTACCAGGACTCTTTTCGGCAGCCACTGCCATGTCACAGGCAGCTATCATCGCTTGCTCGTCAGAGAGATTCACATGCCGCTTCAGCCGTCCGAGCCAAGACTGAAGGTCAACGCGACCTTCGGAATCGACGGGGTGATCTTCTCGGACTTTGACCATCTACTTATCATCTCATTTTTATTAATAGAGACTACCTGTCAGCAATCATACACTATCGCTTGATGGGGCATCGTCGTTGCGACACACTCAATTTCGTAGGAATAAAGCCATGGTCTCTACATGCACAGTTTGAGGGAACATATCCATCACAGACAAGCGTGTCAGACGGTACCCAACCTGTTTCAGAATACCAGCATCTCTGGCCAGTGTGGCTGGGTTACAGGAGATATACAGCAATCGATCAGGAAGTCTATCAGCCAAAACCTCAAGCACGTCACGGGCACCGGTTCTTGGTGGATTCAGCAAGCAGGCATCATAGCTCTTTTGACTCCACGTCTGAAGCATGATCTCCTGACTCAAGTCAGCTCGCATGAATGTCGCATTGTTCAAGCCATTGATGCGCGCATTCTCACGGCCTTTTTCAACTAACGACACCAACCCTTCTACACCCACAACCTGTTGGGCTCGTGTAGCCAGTGGCAGAGTAAAATTACCGAGTCCACAGAATAGATCCAACACGGTATCGGTTGCGGTAATATCCAGCCATTCGACCGACTGGCTCACCATCTGGCGGTTTATATAAGGATTAATCTGAATAAAATCTATCGGCAAAAATGCAAGTTTTACATCAAATTCTGGTAACTGATAGGTGAGTGATTCGTACTCATCCGGCGAATAGGCGCAGACTCGCTGATCCGGCTCTGAGGGCTCAAACCATAGATGAGCAGCGTCACCCTGAGCCAGTAACCGCCAACGATCTTGATCCTGCTCTGATAACGATTTCATCGTCCGTAGCAAGATCCCTCGACAGTGATCCCCTGCTGCCAGCTCAATATGAGAAATAGCCCGAGGGTCTGACATCGTTTGAAGCGTTGCTGCCAGACCAGGCAGCAGTGCCTCAAGCTCAGGCGCCAGAACGGAGCAGGCGGAAATAGGAATAATGGCATGACTGCCTGCCGCCCTAAAACCAAGCAACAGCTTCCGGTTCAACCACCTTACCGACAAACGGGCGCGGTGACGGTAACCCCATGAAGGACTCTGTAACGGCGTCATCACAGATTCAGGCTCAACCGCTGCGAAACGTTTCAATGATCTGAGAATGAGATCGGTATACACCGCCAACCGCCCAGAATGGTTCATGTGCTGTAAGCTACACCCGCCACACTGCCCATACTTTGGACATTTCGGTCTCTTACGCTGAGGGGATGGAGCGATGATACGATCAATTTCAGCTTCCCATAAAGACGTTTTGTGCTTGACGACGTTAACAGTCACCGTATCACCCGGTAATGCATTCGAAACAAACACAACTCGCCCTTTGTGCCGTCCGACACCACGGCCATCATAGGTCAGGGAGTCAATGGATAGATCGAAAGGAGCCGTTGTTCGAGCGTTACGCATACGCTGCTCCATCGGCAGCACTCCTGTCAGCAAAACAAGAGCGTATTGTACGCCTACGGACAGAATCCACCAGAAACTTTACTGAGCATCCACACCGGCAACATCGGTAAAAACACCGGTTGACAGGTAACGATCACCTCGGTCACAGACGATCGCCACAATGGTTGCCCCAGAGACTTCACGGTCTATTTGCAAAGCAACCGCTACCGCTCCACCCGATGAAACACCACAAAAAATTCCCTCTTCCTTAGCTAACCGGCGCATGGTTACTTCAGCCTCCTGCTGACCAATATCGATCATCTTATCCACCCGACTCCCCTCAAAAATACCGGGCAAATAGCCTTCCGGCCAGCGCCGAATACCTGGAATAGCAGCATTTTCCTCTGGCCGAAGAGCGATAATCTCAATCGCAGGATTGAGTTCTTTGAGATAAGCAGACGCTCCCTTAACTGTGCCAGTGGTTCCCATAGAGCTGATAAAATGGGTTATCTCTCCACCGGTCTGTCGCCACAGTTCAGGCGCCGTTCCACGATAATGCGCCAGCGAATTATCGTTGTTATTGAATTGATCCAGCACCTGTCCATGACCTTGCTGCTGCATTTTCAGTGCGAGATCACGAGCACCTTCCATGCCCTCCTCCTTCGATACTTCGATCAACTCAGCCCCGTAGGCGCGCATAGCCACTTTGCGTTCTTCACTCATATTCTCTGGCATAATGAGCACCATTCGGTAGCCCTTTACGGCTGCCACCATTGCCAGAGCAATCCCGGTGTTACCACTGGTGGCTTCAATCAGGGTATCACCTCGGCGAACGTCGCCCCGACGCTCCGCTTCCTGGATCATAGAGAGTGCCGGACGATCTTTAACAGAACCTGCCGGGTTGTTGCCCTCAAGCTTGACCAGAACTGTATTACGACCAGACTTCGGCAAGCGCTGCAACCTTACCAGTGGCGTTTCACCCACCAAGTCTTCTATTGTTGGATAATCCATACACACCCCTTTCTATTTTAAATAAGGCGATTCCGCCATCAGGTTGCCACAACAACAGTACGGACAACGTTAAACTTTAGCCTACCCATAAAAACGATATCAAATCCGTCAAGCGAAAAGCGCTACACCTACACCCAAAAGCGAAACGCAATAACAGCCCCCAGTCATCATAACATCCGTCACATCAATGCAGCGATAACGGTGCACCAACGGATCAGCGAACGCTCCAAGAGATCACTATGCCAGTTATCAGCAGTGACCTTAACAATATTGGCAGTGAAATTCATGACAAACCTCTCCTTTTACCTGCCTGAGACACCGCCTTAATAACGCCGGACAACGATAAATGCATGGGCAGCCATACGCACAAGAAAAAGAGATCATTTCTCCATGCCGAGCTACGCCCGGGGCGGTTCATTGCGTTTCGAAAACGCCTTGGAATCGTGTCGAAAGGTTACTCACATTTTCTGTGGATATCTTTGTGGATGAATTAAATAAAAACCCCGACATATCCCATTAATACTTGGAAGACGTCATATTGATTATTTTTTAAACAGAATTTTTCCTCTTATATTTCAATGAGTTAGTTTTAACTTCACGGAAAATCAACGACTTAGCAACAGCGCATTGGCCGAACCGCCTAAAAATAAAAAAATGTGTATAATTATTGACATCTGAAAAAACCGCCAAGAGTCTACCAGGCTATGCACTAGAGAAAATGCAAGTAAATTTTTACAGAATTTTAGAAAAAAAATCCAACATCGAGTCACCAGAATAGTGACTCAAAGAGAAGGCCTTCAGTCGAACTTTATGCCAAGGCGACGCCCTACTTCTTCATACGCTTCAACCACACCACCAAGCCCCTGACGGAACCGGTCTTTATCCAGTTTCATACGGGTCTCCTGATCCCATAAACGACAACCATCTGGCGTGAATTCATCCCCCAGAATCACTTGGCCGTTATAGAGGCCGAACTCCAACTTATAATCCACCAACAGCAAACCAGCATCAAGGAACAACGATTTCAGGACATCGTTCACCTTGAAGGTCAGCTCTTTCATGATATTGACATGCTCAGGTTCAGCCCAACCAAAGGAGCGGATATGGAACTCGTTGATCATGGGATCGTGCAGCTCATCGTTTTTCAGAAAGAACTCAAAGGTCGGCGGATTCAAGTCAATACCCTCCTCCACACCCAGACGCTGACAGATACTGCCTGCCGCAATATTACGCACCACACACTCAACAGGAATCATATCCAGACGCTTGACCAACGACTCTTGGGAAGACAATATTTTTTCAAAATGAGTGGTAATGCCAGCTTGCTGCAATTTCTGCATAATAAATGCATTAAACAGGTTATTGACCATGCCCTTGCGATCTAACTGATCCACTTTAACGCCATCAAATGCAGAGGCGTCATCTCTGAACAGCAACACCATACGCTGGGGATCGTTTGTCGTATAAACAGACTTGGCCTTTCCGGAGTACAGCTCCTTACATTTTTTCATCATATTCGCTACACAGGTGGATGAATTCAATAGATATAGACACGCAAATTCCGTTCAGCACGTTGACTGAACCGGACACAAAAACACCTTCACTAAAGCGGACAGCATCAGCACCTGAGAGTTAATCCAAGTGCGACTTGATCGCCTTCAGCACCTTCTCGGAAACACTAATCATCGGAAGGGTATTAGCATCCTTTTCCAGTGCGACCTGGACACCATCCACTACCTGAGAAACAACGAGGCGATGAGCGATCTTTGATCGTTGCTCCTGATCGTCGGAAGCACCACTGAAGAACCCGCGAAACAAGCTTTTCTTCTTTTCTTCTTTGATCACTTGTTCGTCAAGCTCAATATAAAAGACACCAAAGGAACGATTTTGATCCGTCACCGTGATCTTTATCTCATTCAGCGCCACAGATATGGCCTGCCAGCTACGAGCAAACGGCTGACCTATTTTTAGCACTGGGTTACCATTGCCGTCATATATCAGTACACTCCGTTCAGCCATATTCGACGAACTGGCGACCAAAGAGACTGAACCATCGTCCTTATCCTGCACAAAGAACATCAACAACTCATTCAACATATTCTCACCAACATCTGCATCAGCCCAGACGACCTCAGTATCACTTCCAGTCGAACGACTGATCTGTTGCAGTTGAATCTTGCTGATACCAGCGTGCGCACCCTGACTCACCATCAGACGAAAACGGTCATCCTGTGGCCCAATTTTTGCTATTCCAGTCGCACGGTACACCAGTCTACTGGCCATACCTCTGTTCATTGATTCACGGTTCAACACCCAATCGGTTTCCATTATGCCGCTGCTGGTATCCAACATCGCCATAGGTATCTTTTGAGTGCTCCAGAATTTTAACAGTTCTGGCCAGATATCTTTCGGACTTTTATTATCTGCTATTAACCAATAGCGACCACCAATGCGCTGAATAGAATAGCTTTCATGCGTTAAGCTCTCGATTCGTCGGTCAGGACGCAGCACCTCTCTGCCAACGTTATCAAGTGTTTCATTGTCGATCGAAGGCACTTTATAGTATTCTGACGTTTCTCGAGCATGCAACGTTTCCGGTAGAACCAGTGGATTGTAAATTTTTTCACCAATATAGTCTTCAGACTTGTCACGAAAATAACCACTGTCACCCGTCAGGGAACTACAGCCTCCCAACAGAAGAGAGATAGCAACAAGAGACCACATTGTTACATGGTACATACAGCCTCCTTAGACAACTTCACACCCGCCACATTCAGCGCCTGAGTGATAGCAGTATGATACTGCTCAGAAAGCGGCGTCAACGGCAGTCGGATACTGGCTCCAATCAAATTCATTGACTGCAATGCCCATTTGACCGGAATGGGATTGGCTTCAAGGAACAAGGCTCTGTGTAGAGGCAGCAGACGCTGATGAATTGCACGAGCTTCATCCCTCTTTCCGGCAATAGCCAGACTACAAAGTTGATGCATGGCCGCTGGGACGACATTCGCAGTAACGGAGATATTGCCTTTCCCCCCCATGAGCATCAACTCCACAGCCGTTATGTCATCACCGGATAAAACATCGATACGATCGCCACAACGCTCAATAATCTCACGAGCGCGATCAAGATTACCGGTGGCTTCCTTAATCGCAACGATATGCGCCAGATCAGATAATCGTTTCACAGTATCCGGTAGCATATCTACCGCCGTTCGGCTCGGCACATTGTAAAGAATCTGGGGAATAGCGACCGATTCAGCCACCTCGCGGAAATGCTGAAACAGACCTTCCTGGGTGGTTTCATCGTAACACGGTGTCACCAACAGACAAGCATCTGCACCTAATGCCTTGGCTTCTGCTGTAAGATAGATCGTCTTCTGTGTCGAGTTGGCGCCGGTACCGGCAATCACGGGAATACGCCCCCTGACCTGCGCCACCACATCACGGATGACTTGGCAACGCTCTTTCACCGCAAGTGTCGCAGACTCTCCGGTCGTTCCGATGACAACAATGGCATCAGTTCCGTTGTCCAGATGAAAGTCGACCAGATCATGCAGGCGTTGCCAGTCGATCTCCCCAGCCGACAACATGGGGGTGACCAGCGCAACAAGACTGCCGATTATCATCTACGCACTCCAGTAGCCATGAAGAAAACAAGTTCAAATATTACCGACCATACCGCTATATAACAAGCCATATTGGGATACTTAATCATACAAAACAGACGCCAGTGACACAATGACATATCACCCGGTTAAGCAAGCGCATAGATCAGAGCATCGTCTTTACACTAAAAAGAGGTGATAACTCTAGAGCAGTCATCCATACTCCTGTCCCGACCCACCAGAATCATATCCACCTACAAGGACATAGTATGAAGGCGAGCATCGGTAAACCCGCCCCCAACTCCATTGCACAGGCCACCAGCAACCAGAAGGTCAAACTTTCTGCACTGAAGGGGCAAAACGTCGTCCTCTATTTTTACCCTAAAGACAATACGCCAGGCTGCACCAGCGAAGGGCTATCTTTCAAGGCAGCACATGCTCAGTTTCTGGAAGCCAACACACAGGTGTATGGTATTTCAAAAGACGATATGGAGTCCCATGAACGGTTCAAAAGCCAGCATCAACTGCCCTTCGAACTCATTGCAGATACCGATGGTCAACTGTGTGAGCTGTTTGATGTATTACGCACTAAAAAAGCCGATTCAGACACTCCGATGATTGAGCGGAGCACCTTTCTTATCGACCAAGACGGAATTCTACAGCATGAATGGCGCAGGGCGCATATAAAAAAACATGTCAACGATGTTCTTCAGGCCGCCCAAGCACTCTCTGAAACAATAAAATTGGAGGCTCAACCGGAGAGCAGTGACGACTAACATCTTCTAACTATCTCAACCGTGACGGAAAGCAACAGTCAGCTTTTCGTCACCCCCCCCTCAGCACAGGGCCATGCATTAATCACCGCTTTAACTAGCGTTGCCAGAGGAATGGCAAAGAAAACCCCCCAAAAACCCCAAATACCACCAAACAATAACACGGACACAATAATAGCAATCGGATGAAGGTTAACGGCCTCGCTAAACAGTAACGGCACCAGCACATTACCATCCACTCCCTGAATCACACCATAGACTCCCATCAAAATAATAAAATCATGCCCCATCCCCCACTGAAACAGACCCACGACAGCCACAGGAATCGTGACCATCGCAGCACCAATATAGGGAATAAGCACAGACAGCCCCACCAGCAACCCCAAGAGCGCGGAATAGCGCAATCCAAGAAAGGCAAAGGCAACAAACGTCACCATGCCGACGATCGCAATCTCAATCACCTTGCCGCGTATATAGTTGGCAATTTGCCGGTTCATCTCCTCCGACACCTGCTTTAACATGCTACGTTCTTTCGGCAGTTTCGATGAGCACCAGTTCAACAGTTTTTGTCGATCAATGAGAAAGAAAAACACCAGAATGGGTACCAGCACAAGGTAGATCAAAAGCCCCACCACTCCCGATAGCTGCGACAGGGAGAAAGAGACAATCCACTGGCCCATGTTAGCCACCTGATTACCCACAGTGTCCATCCACACATTGACCTGCGTCTCTGAAAAAAAGCTTGGGTATCTCTCTGGCAGCTCAGACAACAATACATGTCCCCGTGCCAGCATGCGGGGTAACTCATTCAGAAAATTCACCCCCTGCCCCCAGACCAGTGGCAACATCAGGAGCAGAACAACCATTAACAGAGTGATAAACAGCATAAAAACAAGGAGTACGGCTATTAGATGCGGTACTTTATGCTGCTCCAGCCAGTCCACCAGCCCCTGTAGGATAAATGCGAGAACCAACCCAGCAAACACTGACGCCAGCATGGCGCCAAACAGCATAATCACTCCTATAGCGAGCAACAGCAGTGCAAACAACATCACCGCTTCATCATCCGAGAAATAACGTTGCACCCAGCCGTTCAACACCCTCGACAATGCGCTTTTATTCATGTTTTTTCAACGTGTGCACAAATACACCCTCACACTCTTCGCTGGAGAGAAGGCAGTGGCCAGTCAGTTCACTGAAACGACGAAAATCCCTGACCGACCCGACGTCAGTCGTCAACACTCTAAGCACTTCACCAGTAGCCATTTTGCTCAATGCTTGCTTAGCCTTTAATAGTGGCATGGGACAGCAAAACTTCCTGACATCTAATTCAATAGTTATGTCTAGCATACGATCCGTACAATGCCTTGAAAATAAGGACGCCTTGAA
>JAGLCE010000010.1 GCA_023146365.1 Endozoicomonadaceae bacterium | reverse complement strand
TACACAATCTAATTTACAGTCTCTAAACGATAATTCAGAATCCAAGAAACAGAGTAATTGATCAGCCTTAAAAATCAATTACTCTGTCCCTCTGAGACTCAATAGCAGCGAGATGACAACATCTCGCTGCTATTGAGTCATTATACAGACGTTTGCTTTTGTCGATAGAGTTAGTCAATCGCTCCTTGAGCGACTAGCTAATTCTTTGAGCTGAGAAACGATTTCTAGAAATTCTCTTAATGTGAAAGCTCTCTTCGGGATTGTCGAATGCGAAAGCCAATCACAATGACCGTTAACAGGAACGGTACAGCAAAAATATTGATCAGTTTCAGGCGACTACCCAAGTTCTCAATATCTTGGTTTAACTGATGCTGTACATCACGCAGCTCCTTCCTGATTTTCAGCTTCTGCTGCTGGAAACGCGCCAATCCCTTCAACTGATCAGTACTCAAAACCAAGGTATCATTACCCTCTTTCATGGCCTGCAGCTCAAACAGTTTCTGTTCTGTCTCCTGCAACCTACGGGTGAGTTCCTCTTCCTTATCCATAAAGCTAGCCTGTGCACTCCTCTCTAGTTCATCCACTTTGGTGAATGGCCGTGAATACTGACCTCGACTGCGAATGCTGATCAAGTCTGCATTTCCCATCAGGTTATCCACCAGATTTATCACCATGTCACCATTATTAGCAAAGGGAGTCACAACCTGCTGGCCAAAGAAGTCGTTCACCTGCACCCAGAGCCGGTTTGATAACACATCCGTATCCGCAACAATGATCAGGTTGATCGGTTTTTCCGACACCACCAGACGCATCAACCCACCAGCAAACTCGCCCCCCACGCCATGATTAACCTGCTCCTGCTTCCGCTTCCCTACGGCTTCTTTCGCTTCAGCTTCCTCTTCTTCAACGGGCACACCCGTCAGAGGTTTCTTATCATTCGGAACCGGTGTTATGTCCAGCGAATCCCCAGCATCTTCACCAGATGCTCTGGGTTCGGGTCGACCATCAGGAAAGGCTGTTTTTATCTTTCCCGTGATTCGAGCCGCTAACACATAACGTTCACCAGAAGGCCGGTACTCTTTATAAAGCGTCCTCGGATCACTCAGCGACTCAAGCTGCGCCACGCCCAATAACGCTGAATTTATACCGGACTGAATAAGAGGCTCCATGGTGACCGAAGCACCCTCTTTCAGTTTCAATGCACCGGCACTGGAAAAATTGACAACTTTAAGATTAGACATCACCACATCACTACGGTTGAAACTGTCATTCTTCAAGCCTAAAACGCCCAGATGCCTCACCGATTGACCCGTTTGGCTCCCCACCGACAGAGCGTGGTCCTCATCCGCCACAAACTGTTCCTGCACCATCTCAACGCCCCATGAGCTCAATAAGGTATCAAGATACGCAGAGCGAGGACCACCATCATCACCGCCCATCATCGTGCCTACATTCTGGGCAGCCTCTTCCGCATAAGGATCAAGAAATACCAGCGCATGCCCACCCCTGAGAACATACTGATCAATGGCGTAGAGAGTACCTTCAGACACATCATGCGGCAGGATCAGGATTAGTAAGCCGATATCAGAGGATATTTCAGTCACCGAGTTACCCAAGTACTGAACATCATATAGCCGTTCAAGCTGGGTAATACTCATCCATGAATTGTTGGAGCCATGGGTCGTATAATCATAACCCCCTTTGACCGGCACGCCACTGATTACCGCCACCATCGGGCGCGTTTTCTGACTGACGGAATAGATCAGATTACTGATGTCATATTCAAGAAAACTCTCCTTGTCTGGATGGAAAAAACCGATCACTTCCTTTCGCCCCACCTCGTCCGTGACCTGACCGTTCTGATCACCAACTGCCGTCTCCTTGTCTGAAACCACAGCATCCTGACTCAGAGCCACAAGCCCCAAATAAGCCTCTCGGTTACCCACTGACAGCGGCACAGCCTTCAGACCATAACCAGCAGCATCTTCTTCCTGCTCTGAGAAGGGTTCAGGATCAATCACTTCGAGCGTCACCCTTCCTTTCGACACCTGCGAATACTCCCTCAACAACTCCTCAACACGGTCAGCATAGTTACGAAGCTGTGGAATACCTTCAGTCGCCTTACGGGAATAAAACAGTTTTAGCGTTACCGGCTCCTGCAGGTCTTTCATCAGCTTCTTCGTTCCTTGTGACAGGGTATAAAGTTTATCCTCCGTCAGATCAACCCGTGCACCTCTGAACACGAACTGGCTTACCACTGTTATCAGCAGCACCAGAACAGCCAGCGCCACGAGACCTGCTTTTGGAAACAGTTTGGTCGTCATCGCCCGCTCTCCTCAGTCCGCTTTCTTCATATCAATAACGATGGCAGTAGCCACTAACCAGGCGGCCATCATGATTAGGAAATACAACACATCACGCAGATCCAGCACACCTTTACTGATCGCTTCAAAGTGCGTCAGGAAACTGAGTGCTCCAATGGCATCCACTACCGAAGCTGGCGCCCATAACTGAAAAGCATCTAGCACGATCGGAAAACCGGCGACAACAAACAAAAAACAGACGACCACGCTGAGAATAAAAGCGATGACCTGATTACTGGTCGAAGCTGACATGCAGGAACCAATGGCAATGAATCCACCCGCCATCAACCAGCTGCCAATATAACTGGCGAGAATGACGCCATTATCAGGATTTCCAAGGTAGTTAATCGTTAACCATATAGGAAAAGTTAACAACAACGCCAAACCAGTAAAGATCCATGCGGCAAGAAACTTGCCCAGTACCGCTTGACCAAGAGTGATCGGCAGAGTCAGCAACAGTTCCAACGTGCCGGTTTTACGCTCTTCCGCCCACAACCGCATACTGACTGCCGGTATTAGAAACAGGTAAAGCCAAGGATGGAACATAAAGAAAGCGATCAAATCGGCCTGACGTCGCTCAAAGAAGTGGCCTAAGTAAAAACTGAAAACACCGATCATCATCAGGAAGATCACGATATAGACATAGGCCAACGGCGTTACAAAGTAACTCCTTAGTTCACGCCTGAAAATCACGTTAACGCTACTCATCAAACCACCACCTCCGATGCTTTACTTTGGGTCAAGGATCTAAACACATCATCCAAACGCCCACGCTCCACATACAGCTCTAGCGCAGTCCAGCTCTTGTCCTGTAATAACCGGTTAACCGCTGGGAGCAGATCCACGCCCACGGAAGGCAGCAACGTATAGCAATTTTCTTTATCTGGACAGATTTCAACGCAGGAAACACCGGACAACTGCTCAAAGGTCGCGATCGCATCGACCGGTGCGACGTCCGGCACGCTAAGCGTCACCGCTCGATGATAGCGGGAACGACTCTCCAAATCACTCGGAGATGCGTCTGCCAGCACCCGACCACCGGCAATAACAATCGCACGGGTACAGACGGCGTTAACCTCTTCAAGGATATGGGTAGAGATAATCACGATTTTCTCTTCAGACAGACCACTGATCAGCTCTCGTACCTGATGCTTCTGATTCGGATCAAGACCATCCGTTGGCTCGTCGAGAATCAGTACCACCGGATCATGCAAGATCGCCTGAGCAATACCTACTCGGCATCTGAACCCCTTGGAAAGAGTGTCAAAGGAACGGTGCATAACACTGCTCAGTGCGAGTTTGTCCACCACATGCTGGATACGCACAGCCTTCTCATTACCTTTTAATTGCCGGATATCTGCAATAAAACTCAAAAATTGAGCCGGCGTCATTTCACCATAAGCCGGCGCACCTTCAGAGAGATAGCCCAGCAACTTTTTGGCACCAACAGGGTCGCTGAGCACGTCATGCCCACAGACACTGACAGTGCCAGACGTGGGCTTAATAAACCCACTTATCATCTTCATCGTCGTGGATTTTCCGGCTCCGTTGGGACCTAGAAAACCGAGTACTTCACCCGGCCCAACAGAAAAAGTAATACCGTCTACGGCCGTAAACTGGCCAAAGGTCTTTTTGAGGTTGTCGATTGTGATCATCGTTGTCTGATTCAATTTCCACAGATTCAATACAATTCAGGTTCGTTCTAGCCAAACCCACCAGCTACACAGGCAAACGGAAAGTGCATTTCAATATTGAACCCCATATTATAGAGATACTCCCTATAATTGATCCCATCAAACCAAAGGCAGTATGGTATAGTAACGTAACACCTGCCAAGTACAAAATCAGCCAAGACAGAATAGACAATTTTTCTAGTAAATGATGATATATCCAGTAATAATTTCGCATGTGTAAACAGCGAGATGACAGATGATCAATATTCTTGTTTGCCAGACTTGATCAATCCATTGATAATTAGCGAATAGCGGATTATTCGTTTAATTATTCGTCTCGTGCCATATCAGAACAGATGACGGATTGATCCATCCTGTTCGACTCGGAATCGTTGGGTGATGCATTACAGCAGTCCTGCTATTGTATGAATTAAGATATTATTGAAGAGAAACAGCTCAGGGAACACGTTCTTAATGCCATCCGTAGTTAACAAGCTAAAAGTCGCCGCCGCCCACCTCTCCGTCCGTCAAGCACCAGGAGAGCTCGGCTTCAAAGACACAGACGAGCTCAAACCATTTATAGGCACACTTGGCCAGGAACGAGCCGTTACCGCCATTCAGTTCGGCGTCGCCATGCAACGCTCCGGCTACAACATTTATGTAATGGGTGAATCTGGCACAGGTCGAACCTCTTACGTGCGGCACTACCTGAAAAGTGAAGCCAAACGAATGACGGCACCCTCTGACTGGGTTTATGTCAACAACTTCGACAACACAAGGGCGCCATCGGTTCTAAAACTACCAGCTGGCACTGGACATGTTCTGCAGACTGACTTTGACACTTTGATCGACGGGCTACTGGATACCTTTCCAGCGGCATTCGAGCATCCAACTTACCAACAGCGCAAGAGCCTTATTGAGCACAACTTTAACAAAAGTTATGACTTAGCCATTGACCGAGTGGAGCAGGAAGCTCTGCGCTGCAATATCGCCCTGTTCCGAGAAACCGGCTCCCTGACCTTTGCGCCAATGCACAAAGGCAAGGCCATGGATGAAACCGAGTTCGCCCGTCTGCCGGATGGAGAGCGGGAGTGCTTTAACGCTGATATTACTAAACTGGAAACCCTGCTCAATGATGAATTGGCCGAACTACCCCAATGGAAACGGAAATCCAGTGAAGCGCTGCGTAAGCTCAATCATGACACTATTGGCATGGCTTTGGAGCCGCTGTTCAAACCAGTCAAGAAAAAATACAGCGAACACAAGGATATCCTGAACTATCTGGCCACCATGAAGCAAGACCTGCATAAAACCGTAATAGAAATACTGGCGGAAGAGGGGGTTATCGAATCACGGTATGACTGCAGCAAACGCTCTCATCTGGAAGAGCATTATTCACCTAACATTATCGTCGGCCACAAGAAAAATGCGCCAGCACCAGTCGTATTCGAATCCCACCCCTGTTACAAAAATTTGTTTGGGCGTGTGGAGTATGCTGCGGAAATGGGGACGTTGATTACCAGCTACCGGCAGATCTGTTCGGGCAGTCTACACAAAGCCAATGGTGGCTATCTGGTGATTGAAGCGATCAAGCTGCTTGATGAACCCTTCGTATGGGAAGCGCTGAAACGCGCACTGAAAGAAGGGCAACTAAAAATTGAATCGCCGGCTGCCGAGATGGGTCTGGTCAACACCATTACTCTGACGCCTGATGATATCCCTTTGAATATCAAGATCATCCTAATTGGTTCACGACAAATTTATTATTTGCTGCAGGATCTCGATCCGGATTTTCACGAAATGTTCCGGGTTTTGGTAGATTTCGATGGCTACATTGATAGAACCCCAGAATCCATCAACTCATTTGCCCGTTTACTAAAAACCCGTGTCGATGACGAAGGCTACCCTGCCCTGACGTCCCAGGCGGTTGCTCGCATGATTGAACACAGTTCACGATTGGCGGAACATCGGGAGCACATATCTGCACACATTGGCAAGCTGTTCGATCTGCTTGCTGAAGCAAATTTCATCAGGCAAATGGCCAAAGGTCGAAAAATCACCCACCATCATATTAATAAAGCACTCGAGGCCAAAGCAGAGCGCACCAGCCGAGTCAGTAAAGAGATCCAGAAAGAGATGCTGGAGGGCAGCATCCTGATTGACTCCGATGGGAAAGCGATCGGCAAGATCAATGGACTCACGGTATTATCTGTTGGCGACACCTGCTTTGGCTCCCCTGCTCGAATTACCGCTGCAGTCTATCCAGGCTCACAGGGAATTGTTGATATTGAGCGGGAAGCCCAGCTCGGCCAATCGATCCACTCCAAAGGGGTAATGATCCTAACCGGCTACCTTGGTGCCCGTTATGCTCAACAATTCCCACTAGCCATCTCCGCTAGCTTAGCCATAGAGCAGTCCTACGGTTATATTGATGGAGACAGCGCATCCTTGGCTGAACTGTGCTGCTTAATTTCAGCACTGACAAAAATCCCCATCAGCCAAGGACTGGCCATCACGGGTTCCATCAACCAGCATGGAGAAGTGCAGGCCATTGGCGGTGTGAATGAAAAAATCGAAGGTTTCTTTGAACTCTGCAAAGCTCGTGATTTTAACGGAGAGCAGGGCGTTATCATTCCTGCTTCTAACATCCGAAACCTGATGCTGGATACGGAGATCCAAGACGCTGTCCGAACCAAACAGTTCACTATTTATGCTGTTTCCGAAGTGGAAGAAGCGCTGGAAATACTATGCGACATTAAACCAGGAAGCCTCAACAAAAATGGAAAATACCCGAAAGGCACCATCAACTACCGAGTTCTTGAACGCCTCAAAGAGATTGCCGAACTCGCCAAAGATAGCCACTGATGAGTCTGCCCTGCTAATTAGCTAGTCATCTGAACCTGAATCCGCTGGCGTCCCCAAGTGCCAGCGCCCGATTCAAACACCCCAGGTAATGCAGTATGACAGTGATTACAACACCCTTTATCGTCCAACTTCCACTCCCGTAACTCATACCAATCCCGCTCAATTAATCGTTCATTACAGGAGTAACAGTATGTGCTGCCCCCCTCTGGGTCGTGGACATTACCGGTATAACAGTATCGAATACCATTGCGTATGGCGATCTGTCGCGCTCGGGTCAGGGTTGATATCGATGTACTGAGCTTGTCGGTCATTTTCCAGTCAGGATGAAAGGCCGAGAAGTGCAAAGGCACATCCGGCCCAAGGTGTTCTACAATCCAGTTTGTCATAGCATTCATCTCAGCATCGGAATCATTTTCGCCGGGAATCAGTAGTGTGGTGATCTCAAACCAGACACGGGTCTCCTTACTCAGATAGAGCAACGTCTCAAGCACTGGTGCTAGCTCTCCACCACAGATCTTTTTATAAAAACGCTCAGTAAACGCTTTCAGGTCAATATTGGCCGCATCCATATAACGAAAAAAATCCACACGCGGCTCATCACAAATATAGCCCGCAGTTACCGCTACGGATCGCACCCCAACCTCATGACACGCTTGTGCTACATCATTCGCATATTCCATGAAAATAATGGGATCGTTGTAAGTAAAAGCAATGCTGCTACATTTTTTCTGGACAGCCACTGCAGCGAGCTGCTTCGGCGCTGCACTATGCGCCAAAGAATCTATTTGTCGAGATTTGCTGATATCCCAGTTCTGGCAAAACTTACAGGCCAGATTACAACCAGCGGTGCCAAATGACAGTACGGGAGTTCCTGGCAAAAAATGATGAAGGGGTTTCTTCTCGATAGGGTCAATGCAGAAACCACTAGAACGACCGTAGCTGGTCAGTACAATAGCGTCGTCCCGTCGCTCCCGCACAAAGCAGAGCCCTTGTTGCCCATCCCGTAATTTACAGGCTCTCGGACAAAGATCACACTGAATTCGTCCGTCTGCCAATACATGCCAGTAACGGGTCGGAAATACCGATGGTGGTACCATTGATGCCTGAACCATAGTGCTTCCCACCTTAGATTTCCTGCCTCGTAAGCATTAAGCAAAACACAGATACATGCAAAAAAAACTTATTATTTTTTTAACAGCAAACAATTAATACGCAATTATTCTAATGGGCAACCTTCGGGACAGTTATACTTGATGCGCCCGATACATTGAGGAATCAATATGAAAACGCGACAACCAGCGGTGGCAGGTTCTTTTTATCCTGCCAATACTGAAAAACTGGAAGCCACTATCTCAACATTTCTCACTAATACACCCATACGAAAGCTATCACCCAAAATACTGATAGTTCCTCATGCTGGCTATATCTATTCTGGTCAAACAGCAGCCAGCGCCTACCGCCTTCTGGAAGAACAGGCCAATACGATTCGCAAGGTAATCCTGCTCGGCCCCAGTCACCGTACGCATTTCAGGGGAGTAGCGCTGCCAGATTGCGACGCCTTCTCGACCCCACTAGGCTCGGTACCACTGGACATCCAGACAATGCAAGCGTTACTCAGATTTAATCAGGTACACATCATGAACGCCTCACACGTCATGGAGCACTCTCTAGAAGTTCAGCTACCCTTTCTGCAACAATGCCTCAATAATTTCCTTCTAGTGCCTCTGGTGGTAGGCGATGCCTCTCCCATGGCCGTGGCTGAAATTCTCGAATCGATTTGGGGTGGCGATGAAACCCTGATTGTCATCAGTACTGACCTCAGCCATTATCACACCTACGAAGAAGCTTGCGCTCGAGATGCAACCACAATAAGATTGATCGAACAATTAACGCCCAACCTAACAGGCGGACAAGCATGCGGTTGCCAGCCTCTAAATGGCTTACTTGAAGTGGCCCAGAAAAAGGGCATGCAGGTATCAACGCTGGATATCTGCAACTCTGGCGATACCGCTGGAGATAAAAATCGAGTGGTGGGCTATGCTGCGTTTTCCTTACAATAACGAAAGAAAAAAACCATGAAGAATAAACTAACCAGTCAAGGAGTACTCTATGTTAACCGTTGAAGAACAGGGACAATTACAGTTCATCGCAAAAAAAAGCATTAAAAACGGACTCTTGACCGGCTTACCCATAGCGCTAACAGAAAATAACTTATCAACAGCATCAGTAACATTGCAGAGCACCAGAGCAAGCTTTGTCACCTTGATGATAAACCAAGATCTTCGTGGCTGTATCGGCTCACTGAACGCCCATCGATCACTCATTGCGGACGTAGCCGCCAATGCCTTTTCGAGCGCATTTAAAGATCCACGCTTCACACCATTGACGTTAAAAGAGCTGGAAAAATTATCCATTGAGATATCAGTTTTAACCCCATTGGAACTGATGAAAGTGACAAATGAGCAGGATCTGTTGAACCAGCTGCAACCCTGCGTTGACGGTCTCCTGATTGATGACGGCCATCATCGTGCTACCTTTCTGCCGCGAGTCTGGTCACGACTGCCTGACCCTCGCTTGTTTCTTGATCAGCTAAAACAAAAAGCTGGCATACCTCCAAATAGCTGGCCCACATCGATACAATGCTTTCGTTATCAGTGTGACAAGTTCGCAGAAGCAGTAAAGGTCCCATCATGACACCCCCCATTCACACTGATGGTTTATCATACGAAGACCTTTGCATGACAACCTTATATCAGCACTAGGTTGCTGATTTCTCATTTAAAAACACTTAAAAAATGGCTGTATGGGCTCTTTTTACGGGAAAACTCTCTTAAAACCTTTCGCGAGATTAATGGTTCAACTTTTTCAGTGGAAAGGATTATGCCGCAATCATACGATCGCCAGAGGGTAAGAAAGCTTTCAGATTGCTCTGATTTCTTCACTGACGTATCGATAGGTATCTGTCAACGCAGCATAGAGTTCATCAAAATAGTAATCATTCTGGATTCTAGCATCCGCTTCCATTTCACCGACAATCCGTACCATTTCATCAGCACCAACCACCAAACTAGAGCCTTTTATACGGTGCGTCAGCTCTGCAACCTGATCAACGTCCCGCTCGGAAATGGCCTGCCCCAATTGCTGGATATCATGATCCGTAGTTTGGATAAACTGCACGAGAATATCACGAATATCATTATCATCGCCGAAGAACTCCCGAAGCATCACCATATCCAGCATCACGTACTCCTTGTACCGCCTGAAAACAAAGCCTCATTCCCATGAGGATTGGTTTCACTATATCTTCCTGGATTTGAGCCAAGGTCGCTCAAGGTATCTTTACGTGTGTCGCACTAGCAAATGAAATCCGCGGAATAATAAGTCACTATGCGTTGACCACAAAAATAACCCTCACTCTTGATTCTTTTTCGCTTCTTCTACAATCTCCTTGGAACGCTCCATAAACTGCTGAAAAGATTCGCGGCGAAACATCTCTTCAAATTTTTCACGTGTGACCTCTTCAGATTTATCTTTATCAGCTACATCCTCATTCTTCGTCTTCGTACTCACCAGATCAGCGAAAGCATCCGCATCACTTTGATCCACTTTACCGTTAGGTTTTCCGGTCGATCCCGGCTGACTGCCAGGTATAACAGGCCCTGTCGAGCCAGGATTATCTATCTGCGACATACCACTCCCTCCCCAAAAAAAAACAGAACAAAACAGAATAACCTTTTATGTTCTTCATTGGTGATTGCATCATATATTTTATAAGGATAGCTTCTCACAGGGCAGCACAAACGAACAAATCGAGTAAATTCATTTTAAATCAGAATAACAACAGGTTTTATAAATCGATCTAACTATATCATCGGCTGAAAACTCTAATATGCAAAACGGTCATTCACGTCGAAAGATATTGCTCATTGAGACCTTTGCACGATAACGTTACAAGATTTCCAGTTGCAGTTTGGCGATTTTTTTAAACACAGAAACTTCAAAAAACACTATTTAGCCTGATTTTTTTTACCGTTCAAGCTCATTACTCCTCTCATTTTCATTTTCATTTTTTAAACCTAACTCATCTGCTGAATCGACAAGCATCCCCTAATATTGTCTGCCATACAGAGCAACTCAAATAACGTGCCATTTCAGTCTAACCCAATATACCAAGCCTTAGTCATGGTTTAATGCTGTTCAATACGCAAAAAAAAAACCCTTTCAACTGTTACCGAAAATAAGACTATAAAGCCGCGCATATCCCTGCCGACAACTCAAGGTATAATAGTTTGGAGATAGATATTCATGAGCGGCGAACAATTTACTTTGACCATCAGTCAAAATGCCTCGGATAACGGAGATTTTGCTATCCACTTATCAGAGCAGGGGAAAAAAAAGAAAGAAATACAGCTACTTCAGATCCAGTTCGCCGAGGAACCCTGGTTTGACGAGACCTTTATGGATGAACTGGTCGCCTCCGTAGCCCGTAATCTGGCGACACGAATCATCGACAAAAAAAGCCAAACAGACAACATAAATAAAAACAACAGAGCGACGGAAGCTAATGCCCGCAAGGTCGTCAAGGATGTTCTCGAAAAAATGCGTAAGTATCAGTAAGCACGAACCTGTAAATAATTCAGTGTAATTGCATAACTTAATATACGAAGCCATGCTACTCTGAGAAGCTGTTCAGCGACCATCTTCCAACTCCTTAGACAGTGCCACGAGTGACGCTCCATATGAACAAACTTTGACCTTCGGCTACGCTGCTTGGATCGCATCGGGAAAACCACCCAGACCATCAACACAAGCGACTAATATTTGCTCTATCCCACAATATTTCAGATTGATGAGCACATTCAGTCAGAATTTAGTGCCCTTATTTTCAGAGATCCAAAGACTTGGAAGCTCTTTTTAAGCTTCTATATTTATACCTACCGTTAGATAGAATGACTTATTTCTGAATCCGTGACTTTAAAAGTAAAAATAATCGTCTTATCCCCAGACAGCACAAGACTTACTAGGTAAAATAGACTCATCTAAGTATTGCACTTGCAGGGTGAGTTTTCGTAAAAATAGCACAATCTGACACCGAATTTTATACCCCGACAGCGGGTCTCTATTTCATTTGCTATACCAACCATCAAAAAACAACACTCAAAAAACCCTGCGCACTGTTCACAAAAGGCACGGCATTCCCAATATCGAGTTGATGCGAACAGTCAGTGCTCTTATTGGCGACCGATAACGAACAGTCAGTGCTCTTATTGGCGACCGATAAAAGCGATTTTGATGCGATAGAAAATATTCGCAATGATGACTGATTCAAGCACTACATGAGCATTCGGCAAAGGCCGTCCTCTAGTCGTTTACGCCAGATATTTGATGAAGATGCTTCTGCACTGATATCCTTGATTAATGGCAACCTAGCGGAGGTCGTTGTTAATCTCGATGCCCCCTTCAGAGTCCTTCCAACTCGGTTGGACAAGCAGCATCACATTGCCCTAGATATTGATGTTTTCCCCATGAATAACAGTAGCACAAAAAAGGAAGGTGTCGCCTGACCATGATGGCTATGTAGCGCATCAATTGCAGCTTATCTGGAGCAGAAAGAGTGGTCTTTTGACTGCAACCTGCGCATTGGTTCTCAGCATTCGAAAAAATAATTTATATCCTTTTTGAAGCAGGTCGTTGACAGAGCAAGGCACATTATCAGGAGCCCCCATTCTGATAAAACTTGACAGTAGTGATGATGCTGAGGGGAGCCGCATAGATGTGGTGCGTTACAGCAACGTGGATCACGCTCAAACTCAATCCTCACAGAATCTATACAGTAGAGCAGTGACTGCCACGCTTGGAGAGACTGATGTTAAATGGCATCTCATCAGAAACGGGGAAGGCTGGTGAACGATACTGGCTGAAGATCACTACAATGATGACGACATTATCGCACTGTACCAAGATCATGCCACCAGTGAACAGTTTCACAACCAGTTCAAAACCGATCTCGATCTAGAGCTCCTGCCATCAGGTCAGTTTGCCACCAATGCACGGGCATGAGCTTGGTTGCGTTGGTCTACAATCTTTTGCGCTTCATGGAACAAAAGACGCTATTAGGGCCAGACTCACCGGTTCATCATACGGCCAAACGACATTGGTTGAAAACGGTTGTGCAGGAACTTATTTATCAGGCAGCCAGGCTGATACAATATATCCTTCGGTTTAGCCGAAACAGCTTAGAATTTCGTGCTTTTCGTCGTTTGTTATCGGAATATGTTTTGTGTTGATGACTTGACCATTTGACTCAATCGGCAGACAACTGATAATAAAGGCTTTCACCAAAGGCCATGATGTTCTGTGTTCTGTGTTATAAAGAGTGGAAAAAGCCTTCAGAAACTCGCTCTGCTGGTAATGTTTGTACGCTTTTGAATAAATTCTGAACAGTTCTCAGTAAAAAGTTGAATCCGAAGTCTCACTCAGTGTTCTTAATTGCGGGAAACTGTGCAAGCAATCAAGAAATCACGGCTTCAGGCTTGGGTTAATATCATTATTTTTGCTTTGAAATAACGGGTTCAGAATTGAGTCATCGAACTTAGGAAACAACTGCCTCCATTTCTGTAAAAAACGTCTCACACTTGGTAGTAAGCTGTTTATGGTAGTAGACTGAGATGAAAAAGCTAAGTTGCTTCATACATAACGTTTTCTGGAAATGGTTTACTAATGAAACTATTATGCTATTTTGTAAGAACTTGCATTAGAGATCCCTATAGAGGCTTGCTGTCTCGCAAGTTTTGTCGCCTTGTACTCGGATGCCGCTTACAACTTTCAGAAGACCCAAGAGAAGCTAGCGAGGCTAGACATTGATGATCAAGTTCAACGCAAGAATTATTGAGGCAAGTCGCTACCAGAAGAAAAGCGAACTCGCAACTAAAAAGATAGCCATAACACGAGCGAACGGTGAGAGTTTTGTTTACCATCTACAATAAAACACTACAGACTTGTCAAAACTCAGCTCATGGATTTTGTCAAAAATACGACGCTTTATGGGCTAAGCACTACGGCAGCTAACATTCGCAAACACGTCAAGCTTTTTATGCTTTGTAGGATGTCGACATCCTATTATGCAGGGTAGATTCGTAAGAAAATCAGTACAGTGCGAAGCACTAGAAGCAAGCATAAAATCGATCGTTTGGTGTTAAGCGCTCCTACCAAGCTGCGTAATGATTGACACAATGCGAATAGTTCCGTAAAGGGTGGTAAAGATAAAGACTCAACAGGTCAAATTTATGTCAACTATTTGCAGTATTTGCAACATTTAACCAAGACGACACAAACTAACAAGGTCACCAATCATTCACCTATACTAATCATTAATAATGACATTATTACTAACCATTGAGCCTTGTAGTCCAAAAAGATGGGAGATAACAACAAAATGCCGATATCCACCATTATCAGCACAAAAAAACACAAGACCCACTCCGAGGAGCTGTCTGACAAGTTGGACGCAGCAATTGAAGAATCAGAAAAGCAGGTTTCCCGATTTTCTGACATAAAAACCGACTTGGACTATGACCCTGACCTTGTCAAGAAAGCTCATGAAAACGACTTGGTTTCCGATGAGGATCTCCAAGAAGCTATGAAAGACACGCAAGAGTGGAAAACCCAGATTAAAAATGATGTGAAGGAAGCTGTTATGCAGGAGAAACGCAAACAAAAAGCTGAACGAAAAGCACAGCGAAAAACTCTTGGTGCACCAGAGCCCTCCAAAAGTAAATCGGGCGGTAAAAAACGACGCGGTAAGTTTATTTAACGTACAACTTTACAAACAGAAAAAAGGGGATTTTTGTTATGGCCGATATAGGCTCAGCAGGCGCAGGTGGTGTACAGCATGTCAATCTAGACGGCATCAAACAAGCAGGACAGTCAGAGACGCTCAGCCTCTCTGAATTGATGATGCAAACCATGCTGGATCGCGCTGAAACGCTTGACGATCAAATCAGAACTCAAGCAGGCATTGTAAAAGATCAGAATGATCAAATAAAACAGCTAAACTCGATCTCCGCCAAACTGAGCAACCACAAATCGCATACAGAAAACGTCGCAGAAAACACTTGGAAAGTTGATAAAGAGAAGGATCCCATGGAGATTATGCTGGACAATGGCAACAAACTTTTGTTTCATGGCGAAAATGAATCTTGGAGCATTGTTGATTCAGATGGGAAAAGCACCAAGATCTGGGGTGATCCTCACGTCTCGGAAGGCGACCGAGGAGGCCACTGGGATTTTCAGTCAAACAGCACGTTTATTCTCGACGATGGCACCAAAATTAGTGTCGATACAGCCTCTAAGGGTAGAACAGACGGTAATGTCTATACCAACGGATTGACCATCACCAAAGGCAATCAGTCTATTCAAGTCACAGGGATTGCAGACAACGACCCAAAAATCGGCGACCCGGGTCTGAATGGTGGACAACTGGATAGGGACACCAACGATGGTCACGTCTTTCAAATGGGCGATGCTGCGGATGACTGGACCTATCAAGCGACAGGTAAAGAAGTAACAGGAAGCGCCAAGTTCACAGGCGATGTACAATTTGAAGCCAAAGCAATGGGTGATGACGCAAACAATGTCTACAGCCAGACACTTACCGCTGAAGATAAAGAACTACTTAAAGAGCTCAATATAACTGTATACGATGAGAGCGGAGTCGGTATGCTAACGCCTGACGAAATCACCAATCTGCAGACCCAAATCAAGGCAGCACGGGATTCTGTTAGCAGCCTTTCCAATATTGATCTGACCAAGCTCGATTCTTACAACAAGAAGTACACACAATCCCTAGATCTAGCATCTACTTTCATGAAGAGCCAATACGATCAAGCTAAGAGCATTATCAGGAACGTTTCTTAAGTATGAAAAATGAAGACGAAAACCTCCAAAACGCCATCTATGAAAACAATAAATTGGTTAATGGTGTTGAAGAACAGATAAAGAAACTGGATGGTCTTCGCCAGGATATTGGCTTGAATCAGGGTGCAAGTGCGGTGTTTTTAGATGCTGTCCCGACATCATTTGACAAGCGTGTAGAGGCCGAAAAAGAAGTAAGAGAATTGACAAGAGATATGCCAAAAGAGACAAAACAGAGTCGAAAAAAACAGAAAAAGCGCAGTAAAATGGCTCGCGCCATGAAAAACAGGCTTCATATCTGACGCACTCGATAACTTTTTAACTCTCTTTCAGATCAGGCAACTCTGTAAATAATGTCGCGCAATCGAGCTATTGAATATACACAGCATCATAATATTTTTAGCTTCAAGCTAGCGATCGATTTCTCAGGGGGTATAGTCAACTCTGATATACAGGGCATCAAGCAGCCACTCGATCCTGTTGTGACTGCTTGACTCCATCACTGAATTTTACACCGGTAATCACATCGGTTAATAAGTTTTATCCTCGCAATCTCTGCCAGCATGCCTGAGCCGTTTTCATTAATTTTAAAATCATCGCCCATGTCATTGTTCGACTGCCGCAATTTTTACTTTTTATCGTCCTTAATCTTAGCGTCGCAAAAACTGATTCGATTGAATTTGATATTCGTAAATTCATCCAATGCTCTTCTGGAAAATCATAGAATGTTTTCAGCAGGGTCTCTTTCTCTTTTTTGAAACATTTCATCGCTTTTAGATATTGCGCTTCGAAGCGTTCAACATAATCATCCATGGACTTACTGGCCTGCTCTTTTGTTTCTGACTTCCAGGTTTCGTGTAATAAACCTTTCAATTTCGGCTGGTTTGATTTGGATAACGCTGGATTAATACAATAAGTGCAATCGACTGAAATTTCATATGTGAGTCAGCTGCTGTACATTTCACAGCTATCACACTCAGAAATAGAGGTCAGGAATGAGACTACAAACGAGACAATACAAGCAACTGACTCAAGGGAAATGATATCAAATTGAAGCCCTTCTTGATATAGGCTGCATGCAGAAAACAATAGTCGTGTTAGTGAACATGAGCGTCAGCGAGAGTGCTTTATCGCGAGAACTGAGTCGAAATACCAGTGATAATGGTTACTGTACTGAGAATGCCCATATTCTAGCCACTCAGCGTAGAGTATAACAGCCAGAAAGTTCAAGAAAGCAGATGCGCGACACATTACAATAATAAAAAAAGGATTATTACTTGGCTGGTCTCCTGAAAAATCAGTTGCCGAATGGATAGTGAGGTGTCAGATATTGCACTCAGCCACACCACTATTTACAAACGTATTGCAGCTAACAAAGCTCATGGAGGCTCTTTGTATAAGAATCTACCACGCTGCGGCAAAAAACGCTGTTGTAAAGGTGGTAAGCGTCAAGCTGGGCGCACCATGATCCCAAAGCGTATCAGAACCCGATGTGCGGACAGTGGAAGTAATGCTTAATACCATGCCAAGAAAAGTACTAGAAGGACGGACACCGATCGAATTCTACACAGGACAGTCGATTGCACTTATTGCTTGAATCCAGCAAGCAGAATGATCCTATAGAAAAAACATGAACGATCTCACGCTTTACATAAATACCACCACAGAGCATTTTATCGAATCAACATCCTTATTGATACTCGATGTTTCTGCCTATTCTTTGCTATATCACCTGATAAATCGTTGTCCACTCTAGCAATATTAAATTAATCATGTATACTTCCACACCAAGCTAATGATGTGAATTCATAACACATTGACTAATAGCTATCGCAGTATTGTGAAATGATTCATTCATATCAGCGTCTTTCACCAAAATATTTTCAATTCCACGGATAATCTATTTGACGTATGCTTCAAATGAATAATCCCATAACTTGAGCAAAATACACCATGCACAAAAAACGTTTGGCCCTACTCTGTTTTTCATTGTTCATCGCTTTTTTTGCCCATGCAGGCGATGAAGATATTGAATATAGCGATACAAGCAATAAATACGTCAACAGACTGATTGGCTACTTCTATAATAGTAGCGACATATTTGTCAAGTTTATATTTAATGGCACTTTTACCCCACGGATTGTCACCCGAAATAGTCAAACGGGTGCACTCGCTGATTATGGTTATTTTTACACTAATGATTACTGGAATGGCTATTTACCAGTAAACTCCCGAATACTGGTCGCTGTCTTTAGCGGAGGTTATAGCTGCTATTACTTCAACATCACTAAGCCAACATTTGGGAATATTGAAGTGACCGGCGCTTTAAATGTCACAACATACGGCGATGGCATTGCATTCCAACAACTACTTAGCACATTCAGCATATATGGATGCCCCAATCCGTAAGAAACGTAGAACACTCTTTTCATATGATCCGTCAATGACTGTCAAAAGGAGTTAGCCGACTTGCGCTGAAGCACCTTCTAGTTCAACTATAGTCTTTCTTTAATTCCTAACTACAACACTAAACGAGGTGATCATTTGTGCTAGCTGGTGATCATGCATTTTGATTGCACCGGAATAAAAGACGCAAGACGCAGGCTACAGCAACCTTCTCTATATCAGACAGTAAAAAGAGGCAATTGCTTCTCGACATAGACCTTTTTCAATCGAGTATGTACCGGCACACCATGTTTGAAAGGTGGGTAATTTTCACCCACGATCAACGGTTCAAGATAACGACGACACTCCTCAGTAATGTGCAAACCATCCTCGCTAATGAAATGACGAGGAAGACTCACCTCTACATTGGCCACTTTCTCCAACGCTACCTCACCGATGGACCAAGTATAAACCGCATCATCACCACGAATAATGGTCGACATAATGCCACTTTTGCCCTGAACAGCATACTCCACCGCCGCTGCACCAACAGCATAGGCCTGCTCAACATCCACTGCTGACGCCATGTGCCGAGCAGCCCGCTGCAAGTAATCAACTACCGCCCAATGATACCTGTAACCCAGTGACTCCTTGATCATCCGCGCAAGAATGGGCGCAGTACCACCGAGTTGCACATGTCCGAAGGCATCCGTCGAACGAGAAGCTGACAGGAATGTCTTGTCACTGTAATGGGTACCCTCGGACGCTACTATTACGCAAAAACCCTGTTTCTTGACTATCTGATCGACCCGCGCCAAGAACGTTTCTCGGCAAAAATCGATCTCCGGGAACAGCAACATATGAGGCGGATCACTCTTCTCTTCCATCGCCAGTGCAGCAGCAGCGGTTATCCAACCGGCATGACGCCCCATGACCTCCATGATAAAAACCTTAGTTGAGGTCTCATGCATAGACTCAACATCCCGCGATGCCTCTTTCACCGAGGTAGCGATATACTTGGCCACGGAGCCAAAACCAGGGCAACTATCGGTTGCGGGAAGATCATTGTCGACGGTTTTCGGAATCCCGATACAGCTAATGTCATATCCTCTACTCTGACTGAACAACGAAATCTTGTGAGCCGTATCCATGGAGTCGCCGCCGCCATTGTAAAAAAAATAACCGATATCATGCGCCTTGAAAATGTTAATCAGGCGCTGATATTCCTCGGGCTTATCTTCCGGCGAAGCCAATTTGTACCGACAAGAACCAAAAGCGCCGCCTGGCGTATGACGTAAACCAGCGATACTCTCGATGGATTCAAGACTGGTGTCTATCAGCTCTTCCTGCAAAGCCCCCAGTATACCATTACGGCCAGCATAGACCTTGCCTATATGATCTGGATATTGTTTAGCTGTCTCAATAACACCACAAGCACTGGTGTTAATGACAGCAGTGACACCTCCGGACTGGGCATAAAAAGCATTTCTAACAGACATCCAAGACACTCCTGTTACTCGTATCAACTCTGCTGAGCTGCAATCAAGCTGCAACAGCCCTGTTATAGTGTGAATATCATACGAGAAATTCTTCTTTTCACTCAATCATTATTTGACAAAAAACAACTCACTTTCTGCCCCCTTCAGCGAAGGTAGGTAGGTGGCTTCGAAGGCATCTGAAACTACCAGATGGTATTCCTGTTGCTGTTACCTTCAATCGAGTCTTTGCGGCCATTGACCCTGACGAGTTTCGCCAAATTTTTATTGATGTTATTGCCAGACTGGAGCTGTCTGGCGGTAGAGTGGTTGCTCTTGATGGCAGGCTCAGCCTGGAACAAGGGTAAAGACGCCATTGCCACAAAAAAAGCACTGGCTAGTAGAGAATCAACTGTACTGAGTACTTGATGTGACTTTTGATGAAGATCGTTGCAGGGCCAGAGAAGGCTATGCTGCTGAGAACCTGGCTGTTGCAAGACAGGTGACTCACAATCTTCTCAAACTGGATGCTTCTGTTAAGGCAGGTATCAAGAACAAACGAAAAAATGGTGGGTGGTGCGAAAACCACATGATGAAAGTCCTTCGACTGATTAATATATGATCATATTTTTGCCCTGCAATGGTTATAGAATCTGCTATGAGCAAACATCGATAAATCAAACTCCATGTGTTTATTATACTAAAGCAGGTGATCTGTATAGCTCTGTTGAACTGACATCGGAAATGATAAAAACTCAACGGAAAGAGCCCTCTGCGGTTGTTCTTAAACAAAATGATCTTTTAGTAATGACTGAAGAGTTTTTAAATGAGATCGTGGAGCATGTCATAGAATAGCGTTCGTTGTGAGAAAGACATTAAGTGACCTGTTGCCGCTTGAATTTCCAATGTTGCACTTCGCGTTGTACTACTGGGTGATCTGTTCTACCGGATACTGATTCTGTGATAATCGATACCATCCCACTACTAGGCGGTATAACAAATAAAGCTGATTCAAAAACAGAACAAAGTAGCCAACGAGTATCAGCGTTAGTACGAGGCCTATGATGGTCAGTGCTAGATTGATCCAAAACGTTTTTATCTGAAATGTGTAATGGGCGTAAAGCAGAGAATTGTGAGTGCCGGAGCGATTGACGTAGGCTATAATCACGGCGACCAGCAGTGGAAATGCTGTAAGAATGCTTATGGCAATCAGGGCGTAAGACACGTGAGCGGGAGTACTGCTATCACTCATGACGGTAATTCTCGTGCAGGCATGAACACTATTATCAATGACAGTTAATGGAAATGCTAGTGGCAGGTTTGTCGATCTGCTTCTATGGTTACGGCTGTTTATCATGACCTTGTTTCAGGGAGTGAATCATGTCTGGCAAGCCCAATCCTAGTGTTGCATTGATTGGTGGTGGATCATCGCCTGAAGCTGATATTTCACGGTTGTCTGTGAAGCATGTGCAGGCTGCTCTGAGTCGTCATTATTCCGATATCCATGTGCTTGAGCTAACACCGGCCGTTGCCGTAAAACTGCACCATTTGGCGCCGGATGTTGCATTTCCGGTGTTGCACGGGTCGCCCGGTGAAGACGGCACGATTCAAGGGTTGTTGGATATTATGCAGATTCCCTATGTAGGCTCCGGTGTTGCGGCTTCTGCTTTGGCAATGGACAAAGTCCTCACCAAGAGGCTGTTGCAGGCTCATGGAATCCCTCTAGCCAAAGATATCGTTATCAAGCGAGGAACAGGGGTTGAACAGGCCGTTCGGGACACGCTGGAGCATTTGGGGGCTTCTGTTGTAATAAAGCCTCGCTCCCTAGGGTCTTCGCTGGGAACCTCGCTGGCCAGGCATCCCGAAGAGCTTGAGGCTGCTTTCAGAAAAGCTTTCTCTCTTGACACAGATGTACTGGTAGAGGCAATGATTGTGGGAAAAGAGGTCACGGTTGCGGTACTAGAGCATCCGACGGTTATCCCGCTTCCAGTCATTGAGATTGGCCTCCCTAAGAGTTCCGCCTTGTCTGGCTATGGATATGATGAAAAATACACGAAAGGTCGCAGTGAGCACATTATTCCTGCTTCCTTGATGGATCATCAGTCTCGGTTATGTGAAGCGTATGCGGTGAAGGCATTTGAGATACTAGGTTGTCGAGACTTTGCTCGGGCTGATTTTATCGTTCCAGATGATCAGGAGCCTGTTTTTCTGGAAATAAACACCATTCCTGGCCTAACATCACTCAGTCTGTTGCCAAGCGCAGTAGAAGCTGCAGGTTTGGCGTTTGATGATGTACTGGTGTCGCAGGTGAAACGGGCACTATCTCGTGGACGAGTCCACGCCAAAGCAGTCGATCAGTAATATTACGTATCGGTTGCTCTGATCGTTTCTATCTCCATACCTGATGCAGGCCACTATGACACTGAAACGTCTTCAAAAGTGGTGAGCAATTCATCATGAGCCGAGGCAGGCAACTATAAAATTGCCGTTCAGCCTTATTCAGCCTTAATTTGTTCATTGGGGTGTGTTTTTGTTTGAAGTGACGTTAAACTGCTCCCAGTTAATGATTTTTGTCGGTCATCATACTTGAAGCCGTATCATCAGAAATCACGCTCGGCAGTAACCGTCATCGGATAAGTTTGGGGAAATACTGATAATAATCAGAAGGAATCTCGAGTTTGCTGCGCCCATTAGCCTTTTTTTCATTCTTACTACTGCTATCACCCCGCCTTTTGGCGGCTGAGCATGCGGTGATTTTACAATATCATCACGTTAGTGATGATTCTCCGCGCAGTACCAGTGTGACGCCTGCACAGTTTGAGAAACATCTGTCTTATCTGAAGGATAATAATTTCACTGTAATGGCATTGCCAGATGTCATTGATCGTATCAGTGGCTCTCAGAAATTACCTGATCATACGGTTGCGATCACCTTCGATGATGCTTACACTTCCATCTATCACTCAGCATTTCCTTTGTTGCGGAAGTACGGGTATCCTTTCACCATTTTCGTCAATACGGAAGCGTTAGAGCTGAGTTATGGCCAAGCACTGAGCTGGCAGCAGCTGAATGAAATGGCGAAGGCAGGTGCGTCTATTGCCAACCATGGTGTTAGTCATCATCACTTGGTCGAGCGTAATCAGGGCGAAGACGAACAGGCTTGGTTGAACATAACTCGCCAAAATATTCTTAAGGCAGAGCAGATCATCAGTGCAAAAACCGGTCAGGATCTCAAACTGTTTGCTTGGCCTTATGGTGAAACCGCACCGGCGTTACGAAAATTGATTGGCCGGATGAACTTTATCGGTTTTGGGCAGCAATCAGGTGCAATGGGTGGGGACTCTGACTTCACAAAACTACCACGATTCCCCATGGGAGGCGTTTATTCGAAGATGAACTCATTTATTACCAAGGTGAATACCCTGCCGTTACCAGTGAGTGATAAAACGCCTGACAATAGCCTGATTGATGATAACAACACAAAGCCTACTTTACAGTTGACGCTGGCAAAGGGTGATTACCAGAAAAAACAGCTGGCCTGTTATGGTCTGGGCAAAAGTTTGGCCATTAAGTGGCAGGATGCAGAAAAGACAACTTTTCAGATTCAATCTGAAAAATCTATACCGCTTGGGCGTTCGCGTTTTAACTGCACGGCACCCGATCAGAGTGGTAGGCGTTATTATTGGTATTCCCACGATTGGCTACGCTTGACGCCTGAAGGTAAAGCACTTGATTAAATCTGTATTTTTTGTTACTCATGCTGGCAATTGAGGACGGAATATTTACTGGGTGCGAAGTTGTCGTGTTCATGAAGCTAAAATCGGACAAAATAGGAGGCGAGCTTTCGCTGATAATGGAGGGTTTCAATGGATGTTGTCTGCTTGTGCCTAAGCGATTCGTGACAATTGGTTGTCTAGTTACTTGAAATTTATCAGCATATCAGTAAATTGAATAGTAGAAGTTTCTTGAACGATGGAAAATTCCAGCTAACTTTTTATATAAAAACATCAGAAAGGTGTGCTTAAAATGAATGATTATACTATTAAACAAATAGCGCTGATGATTGCTGCTAGCTGTCTTGAAAAAAGCATTGTCGATGAGCTTAACGGTAAGGGTACGATTACCGATGAGCAGAAAATGGCATTTAATAAGCAGGTATCTGACGGGATCTACACATTCTTGCTTTATATGCTGAACAAGCCACCACAAGAATATTCAGCCTTGCTGGAAGAGCTTGCCAAAAAATATCCAGAGGATTGGCCGTTACCTGAGATTGACACGCGCGTTGCCAGTCTAACGGCTCAGTTGCCTTATACTGGTTCTCCGTAGAAGGCGCCTCACTTCAGCGAGACGATACTGGTTAATGCTTACAACGGGCATATGAGTATTTTCAGCACATGATGTCTGAATCATTCGTGAAGCCGTAATCTGTTTGTATCCACTCTTCATGAAGCCAGTAACAAGTTTTTTGGAACTTTATTGGTGTGCAAAGATCGAAGACATTAAGCAGGAATATGTATTCTGTATCAGAGGACATGCAGTGTTAGACGAGGACTATGATTAAGAAGCATGAGTCATCCTAGTTCGTGGTGTAGCGCAATGGCGTGTTGATGCTGAAACGGCAACGGTAAACATGCAATGCATAGACTATATTTCTCCGCTGGCGCAGTGTTGTCACTGGGTGTTGTGGACGTTATCGGATTGGAAAACTGTATGGCTGGAGCGACACCTTAGATACGAATATCCTAAAGCGGTAAATCATCCTAAAGCGGTAAATCACCATGAAAAAGGCAGTCGTTCGTGTGGTCCATCCGAAACAGTGGATTCGGTTCGGATGGATGGTGGTAGGACTATTTCTGGTGACTATACTTTTTTCAGGTCAGGGGGTTGCGAAAAATCTGCAAAATCTGTCCGTGCCGGAAGTGCTGATCACGTTGCAAGAACATCTGGATATGCCTGTCAATCGGAGTTGGCAAGGTGTTGCACAGGGTTTTTCACGCTGGGCGCGCAAGCCGATGCAGGAGAGATGGGAGTTAGACGAAATTGATCTGCCTCCAGATCAAGAAGCTTTAGTCCATAACGATCTTCAGCAATTAGGCTTTAGTCAAGTCATCAAGCCCGTCAGAAAAACCTATGCCTATGGAGTGATACTCGGGGCAACTAGTCCGGGGATGTTGGAGCGACTTAATTATTTAGCAACCCTGTGGCGAAATGGTACCCGCTTTGATCGTCTGCTTTTCCTGACCGGTCAAAGGCCAGTGGATCCTTTGGTAGATCATTTCCAATCATTGATGAAAAGTCTGCAGAAAAAAGCAGATATTGTTCATTTGGTCGGTGATTCGGCTCCCATGCATGAAACGGAAGCGGCACAGTTATTGTATCTCTACGCAGATCTGCCTCAGTCCATGCGTGAGCTGCCAGTGATTTTTATCGATACAGCTAGAACTTGGCAGCGTCAGCACTGGGTTCGTCCTAATACCCGAGATACCGTTAAAACTTGGTTGTTGACCAATCCTGAGGCGGGAAGTGTACTGATGGTATCCACGCAACCCCACGCAGCTTACCAGCACGCGGTTGTACGTGGTGAACTGTCTGAAAGGTTTTATCTGGAAACCGTTGCACCTGCCTCTCCAAAAGAACAGCCGTTAGCGGTGATGCTTGATGCTGTCGCCAGTTGGCTGATGCGATTCGATCCTGCTCAGGGGTTAAATCCTGCTCTTTTTCCTTGGGAGATCTCCGATTAAGTCTTTACGAAATGGCGTAATAGCCTCATCAATAAACCATTATTAGACAACGTTAATTGATAAAGCAATTTAGTGTTTCCAGCTCAGACTATGGCCATAAAAAGATCACTATCAAGCGTAAGAGATTTCTTACAGGGATGGAGGCAATGGTTCACTAGGCTTGGTAAACTTATTCATGCTGAGAAGGCAGTTAGAAACCATTTTTCAAGCAGCTCTTTGACCTTAATTTTTTGAAAAAAAAGACATATGGTTGTCACAGCTTCAAAAAACTGACTTGATCAGAGCCTCCTTAATTCACTGGTTGTTAAAGGCTTAGGAGCATTCTGGTTAGTCTGTTCTATGTTGGATTCAATCAATGATCGTGGGTGCTTGGTGTGCACTGACATAGGTTACTCGCCCCATCTTGGCGCAAGATTATGATCAATACTGAGGTGGTTGAGTATTCGTGCGACAATAAAATCTACCATGTCATCTACGGAGGTTGGCCGGTTATAAAAACCAGGGCTGGCAGGAAGAATCACTGCGCCCATCTGGGTCAGCGACAACATATGCTTCAGATGAATGGCGGAGTAAGGCGACTCTCGGGGAACAATGATTAGCTGATGCCGCTCTTTCAGGGCGACATCGGCAGCGCGTTCAATTAAATTGTTACTGGCGCCGGTTGCGATGGCGGAGAGCGTTCCAGTACTGGCCGGACAGACCACCATCTGTGAAGGAGCACCGCTGCCAGAGGCCGTTGCCGACATCCACTGTTCGTTACCCAGAACACGAATTTGGTCGGATTTTGCACGGTAGCGCTCTGTTAAGAAGGCTTGCTGTTCTTGATGTCCTGAAGGTAACTGTAAATCAGTTTCCGTGGCGATGACAACCTTTGCTGCCTTGGATAGCAGGAAGTAGACGGTTCGGTTGGCAGCTATCAAACACTCCAGAAGACGCAGACCGTACTGAACACCGGAGGCACCGGTCAGTGCCAAGGTCACGGCTTGTGATGTATCTGTATAGGTCATACTGATACCTTCTCGTTCAGTGCAGCAATGAGTTTTTGGTGCAGATCGCCGAAACCTCCGTTGCTCATGATAACCAGGTAATCCCCCGGTTTTGCTGTACTGACGGTGGTTGAAACAATCTGGTCAATATCTGTCTCTTTGCTGGCAGGTACAGGGCTGTGATTAAGCTCGTCGGCTAGCGACCAGTCCATGTCCAGTGGTTCATGCCAGGTCACCTCGCTGGCGGCAGCGGTAGCTGCCGCCAAGCGACCTTTGTGAATTCCCATTTTCATGGTATTTGAAGAGGGATCAATAATGGCCCGTATGGTAGTGTCAGCACCAACCTTTGCCCGCAGACCTTCCAGCGTAGTGGCGATAGCGGTGGGATGATGAGCAAAATCATCATAAATCCGAATATCGTTGATCTCGGCCAGTAGTTCCATCCGCCGCTTCACTCCGCGGAATCCTGATAGCGCTTCACAGGCATGGTCTGGCTTTATGCCCACATGTCGTGCCGCAATCACTGCTGACAATGCGTTGTTCATATTGTGATAACCCGTATGGTTCCAGTTCACTTCTCCCTGATGTTTACCGCAATAGTGAATGCTAAAACAAGTGCAGTCGTCTGCGATGGGCGTTGCCAGCCAGTCACTGCATGGCCCCATATTGCAGACTTTACTCCAGCAGCCCATGGCCATGACCTCTTTGAGGCTGATGTCATCTGCAGGCTTGATAATCAACCCATTGCCGGGAATAGTTCTCACGAGATGGTGAAACTGTTGCTGGATAGCACCCAGATCTTTGAAGATATCTGCATGATCAAATTCAAGGTTGTTCAGAATTAGAGTACGTGCATGGTAGTGAACAAACTTGGAACGTTTATCAAAAAAGGCGGTATCGTATTCGTCGGCTTCAATTACAAAAAACGGGCTACTGCCTAATCGGGAAGAAAGTCCGAAGTCTGTCGGTACACCGCCGATCAGGAAGCCTGGTGAGAGGCCTGCCTGCTCAAGAATAACGGCAAGCATGGAAGATGTGGTGGTTTTTCCATGGGTGCCCGCTACTGCCATGACCCATCGATCTTTTAGGATATAGTCGGCCATAAATCGTGGACCGGAGGTGTAAGGAATGCCCTCATTCAATACATACTCCACCGCTGGATTGCCGCGAGACATGGCGTTGCCGATTACCACGAGGTCTGGTCGTGGAGAGAACTGTTCGGAGTCGTAGCCTTCTACTAGAGCAATGCCCTGCTCCTCCAGTTGGCTGCTCATGGGGGGGAATACGTTCTGGTCAGAGCCAGTAACATGGAAGCCCTGCTCCCTCACTAGCAACGCCAGACTTCCCATGAAAGTGCCGCAGATACCCAAGATGTGTACGTGCAAAAGAGCGTCCTCAAAACTGATCGCAGACCGTTGATGGGTCAGAGCATCACTGATAGTAACGGGGAAAGTCTGCTGACAGCAAGAACAGAGCGGTTTTGCGAAGCAATTTTGTGATCGATGTCGGTGATGCTCAATGGGACGTGAAATGTCCGCAAATCAGTCAATCGTGGCGAGCACACTGGCCCAACCTGATTACACTGTTTGATTATCCACAAGATATTCGCAAACTGATCTACACGACCAACGCCATCGAATCGCCCAACAGCGTAATCCGCTAGTCAATAAAGATCCGTAAACTCTTTCCCAGCGACAGCTCTGCAACTAAAGTTGTCTTCCTTGCTATCAAGGCAGCGTCGAAAAAATAGACATTACCGATAAGGGATCAGGAAAAAGACGCCATTTTACAGGTTTTCAGGCCGTTTGACTGTTCAAATAACGTTCATGTTTTTGCCCTCGGGTGCTGCCTGGGGTTAAGGCCATTATTTCTGTTTTGAAGTCACAGATTCAGGAATTATTAAATTGAACTACGGAACTTAAGCTATAAATACAAGTCTATTATATTGAATGCGCTTTAAATGCGTTTTTAACAACGCCAATGGGTAAAATAGCTATCATGTAAATCTCTCGGCTATTTTATTAATGCTTTGTTTTATACCTTATTACTTGAAAGGTGACAAGGTATCAGTAATCGATGATCTTTTGTACTGTATTATAAATTATATGTTTTTACAGTGTAAAGAATATCAAGGAGTTATATGAATTCCCGTATAAATATTTTTTCTTCTTCGTTGCTAGGTTGCCAAAGAAAGGCACTTAATACAGAGGAAATGACATTAAAGAAACCTTGCGACCTATTAATAACGATAAAGGATCTGATAATAGCCGCCATATTTAGATACTACATGGTGGCAATAGTTGATTCAGAAAATGTATTTACTAACCTAGGGATGATCCCAGAACGATTAGAATTAATGTCGCCAAGAAAAACAAAAGAGATATTAAAAAATTATGTAATCACAGTACAGGATGGGGGTTTGGTTAAAAATAACATCTCATTTTTTAAAGATGCAAAAGGAAATATTTATCAAGGTGAATGCAACAAAAAAGATCACACTTTTCATATCAAAAATATGCTTTCAACTCCATATACTAACATGTCTTCTGTAGATATTAGTCATTCCAATGAAAATAATTCAAACGATAACATTGCATCTAGAAACGATATAACTATAGACAAAACAAATCAGAAAGAACAAACAGAAACGCCTTATGTTACCAAACAAACAAAAACGCCTTATGTTACCGAACAATATAGCAATGCAGCTGACCATCTTCCTGCCATCGATACTTGTAACGACACGGAAAACACGCAAGAAAAAGAAGAAAAGCATTTGACATTTTCTGAAGAATTAAAAGCATTTGAGATTAAACTAGCAAAGCAAAGAAAAGAAAAGGAAAGACTCAAAAAAACAATAGAAAAAGAGAAAAAGACAGAAAATAAACAACAAGAAATTTCTATTTCAAATACGAAAAAAAAAGTGCTAACAAAAACAAATCAAAACTTTAGGAATGTATTCAAGAAAACACCAGAAGTTTATGAAATTGCCGAGTCTAAATGTTTATTTAAAGTCGTCACTAATGAAATTATAACGGAATTAGAAAAAGACTTTGTAGCTAACCCTGCAGCATCGCTGAGTAATTTAAGGCGAGCGTTGATATATTATTATGGATCGATAATAGACAACTCTAACGAAGAAAATACAAAACGCCTGTCAAATCTAGTTAATAATCTACAAGAGTCACTTCAGAAGTCAAATCATAGCTGGGCTTTTGAATTGCGACAAATGGAACAAACCATTTCCGAAGAAATAGTTCACGGTTATTTAATACATAATCCAGATGTGTTAAGAAATAGATTGGCCAACTATTACAAAGCAAGAAACAATCCAGCCACGTCTAAAGAAGAACACAACGAATATCATAATGTAAAGTTAACAATTGTATTCATGCGTTTAGAAGCTTTTATTACTGACTACAATCATAAAAGAAGCATAGTAGATTCAGACAGCGACTATATTTCAGACCCTTCAACACGAACATATCAATGGCATTATGAATTCGCGGAACTGAATAAAAGTTGTGGTGGAGTTGGTTTTTCTGACATCATACTACTTAACTCCAAAGATGAAATTTTAGGAAAAGAAAATTGGGAAGAATTCAAAAAATTGTCTGAAAAAATGGAAAGTTTTGATGCTTCAAAATTTAAAATAGAAACACAATTATTAACAGAAATGATGTCAAAAGAAGTCGGACAGTCAGCTCAATTTGGCTTACAATACATCAATAAAAAAATAAAACAACTAGAATCAAATAACGATAAAAAAGAATTAATACAACTATCTCGCTTAAAGAATTATAAAGAAAAGTTAATGTTGATAGCTGACGCGAAACATATGTTTTTTTGTTTTGAGAAGCGTTTTTGTTCTCAATGGGATATAAGTATTTTGTTAAATAAAAAAATATGGGGACACACAGATCAAGATGATAGATGGTACATCTGCTTTAAAAAAATAAGCGACCTAGGTCAATTAAGACATCCAATTATTAATGAAATTCAATTATATTGGATGGTCAACTCTCATAATAATGCTGCTTCTGAGAAAGGCTTGAAAGTATGTATTGAGGGAGCAGGACCGGCTGGATTAATTAGCGCACTTTCTCAATATAAAGTAGGTGCTAGTGTCACATTAATTGAAAAGAGAAATACTGATTACAATCGCGTTCAGATTGTTAGATTGGATCCAAAAACAATGAGTTGGTTAAGATTTCATATGCCTCAAGGGTATTCGGAATTATTCCCACAGACTCAAGAAGATATAGATGCAGTATCTCATACTAAATTTGGTTTAATAAAACCTGATGGTTTTGGACTCATCGCCATAAATGAATTGGAAGACAAATTACATAAACAGCTAACTAAATTATCCTCACTGTCTATCGATAAAAACGGAAACGAAGGATTAGAACGTTTTGCCATGATGGAAATCATAGAGGTGATGGTTGATGATAAAGGAAAAAGTTTTTGTTTAACTAAACAATCACCACTTGAATTAGATAAGGATACAGTTGAGTTAAATAAAAAGGATGAAGAAGTTACTTTCCATAAAATAGAATTCGATATTTTAATTTGTGCAGGAGGAAAAACTTCAACGGTTGGAAAGCACTTAAATCCAGTCCCTGTTACAAATAAAAAACATTACGGAGTATGCACCTGGGATGTAGATCCAACCGACGATGATGAAGAGAATGAGTTTGATGACTTTAGAAATGTATTGCCACTCGATAAACAACTAGAAAACAAATTGAACCAACAATTTAATAAACAACTCAGCAATGAACAACAAAAATTAATATTTGCTTCAGAAGAACCTATTATTAATTTAAGGCCAAAAATCAGAAAAGTTAATACAATTACTATCGAAGTTGTTGACGGACGAAAAAAAAACAAGGAACATGTAACTTATGAAGAAACAACCATGGGTGAATTGTTAGTCAATAAGATTAAAATAACCTTAAAAGAACAGCGATCAAAAGTTTTACAAACACGAGTATTTGAAAACAATAATCGTTTTTATATAGGGATGGAGATACCTTCAGGATATGATCATTGGAGTGAAATGGTATTAGAAAACATTTCTTCTGAACAAAGAAAAATTGCTAAACAGATGTTGATAAAGTGCTGGTTCCAAGCCGTAGCCTCGTTTTATGGGATAGATAATTATGGAGCGATAGCGGATAGAATTAATACACAGTTTTCTTCACGATTTCCGCTACAACAATACAGAGTTACAAAGAATCCTTTACAATTAGGAGAGGGTTTCATTATAGCCGTTGGTGACGCATCTTGTGCGCCGCACTTCATGACGGCATCCGGTATAACAGCCGTAAGAGCAGGTGTAGATAATGCAGAAACCCTAACAAAATCCATAGTAAAAGCCTCATCAAACACTACAGATGAATCGCAAAAAAAATTGGACATAGAAATATCAAAACGACACTATGTATTTAAACAGTGTCGCCTTGAGGAGGAAATAATAAATAGATCTTTACACCTCATTGACAATAATAATATAGAAGATGAAAATGTCATTAAAAATCCAGAAACAATAAAATCCAAACGATCACTCCAATTAAAACAAGATGTATCGGATGACACAAAAAACAAATATAATAAAGATACACTTATTAAAAAATACAATGTAGCACTAAACAAAATAAAACACATACAGTCGGCTTTGCTTGCAGAAAAAACAAAAATTGAAAAAGAGATAGAATCCGCTCGACATGAAAAAGAAGAGATGCAAAATTTCCTCTTACAACGACAATGCCAATTTAAAGATAAACTAGATAATTTCATGGGAAGTTGTAGTTTTAATGTAAGCAGGACAAACACAAAAACGAGAACATCAAGCAATATAGAAAATGCAAAATTTATCAGAGCGATAAATGATGCAGAAATAATTACGGATAAGGTGATTAAATCATGGAAAACAAAATACATCAATGCAATGCAATGCAATGCAAATTGTCGTATTGGAAATGTTAAAGAGTTACCTTGTTTTTGGAATATGAAAGACAATATAGACGTTAAAATTTTGCAAAGATCTAAATTATTCAATGCAATAAAACGGCATGTTATTGATGAACAGGATAGAATAATTGATAAATTCAATAAATCAACTAAGTCGTTAACTGATCATAGTGTAGCTAAAAGAAATTTAAATGCAATAAAAAGACTATTAAATGTTTTTTGGCCTAATAGACAATATGGTAAATCTTTTCTGGTAGACGTCAGCACGTTAGAAAGCGATAATGAATTTGATGAGATGTCTGATATTTTATTTAATGCTCGTTGGAATATGAAAGGTGAAAAAACAAGCATTGTTTCATTATTCAAGGATGAAAACAAGTTGGAGTATGAGTATATTTCTAGGATTGATCAGATGATTGAAAAAACTGAATTATTTGAACTCTCTTCACTTTCTGAAATAAATTCTCATGAACTAAATAAATTACTTGTTTATTTAGATGCTGTTACAGAGGAGGCAGAAAAAGTAGAACATAAACTTCATCGTATTTCATTGGGCATAAATACTGAATCAAAAACCCCAAAACCTATGATTAAACATATTGCAGAGACTGTCAAAAAGATAGAGTCACATAGAGCCATGTTGTTAGGGGGAATTAAATATGGAGTTGGGAGTATTAGTTCTAGTGTTCCGGAACCATTTAACTGTGAACAACTAACAGAAGAATTGAATCTGTTGACATCTACTATAGCTCATACGGTAAAGAAAAAGACAGATGACATAATAAGCGAACAAACGAATCACTTGGAAAAACAGTTAGAACTTAAGCCTGAAGTATGTCGAGAGCTCATACGAAAGCAAATGTTTGACACAAACCTGTTCGATATAAAAGATAAGGAGGATAATCAATATAGTTCTACCAAATTTGAACAAGAAGTAAATACCGATGTTTTGGAAAAACTACGTTTAAAATCGCCTTTTTGGAACGACCATTTCACTAGAATGGATAAGTTGTATAGCAAAAATAAGAGTCTCAATAACGAAGATAGTATAAAGGAATTTAAAATGGTGTCGGACTTCTGCCTTATGCTGATTCGTTTCTATTTGCAAGTAGAATTGGGACTGGATAAACAGCAAGTTTTGATCCATGAAGATGCCAATAATTTCATACAGTGGAATAAAAATAAAAAGGGGAGGAATGCTAATCAATTCGAATGTGTTCTTGTTCCTGCCATAGTTGACCATGAACAAAACATCATAATTCAAGGCTTAGGATTAATAGAACTAGGAAAAAAATTCAACTTTAGTAGAAATGAATCCTGAAAATTTAATTGATCAATAACACGCTGCTTTGGTAACGGGTCATTAGAAAAATAGAACTCACCCGTACTTTTACTTTGTCGTTCGTCAGTATAGTGGGCAAGATTTCTATGCCACTGTCAAACGAAGCATCCAAAGGAATAGAGTGTCTTTGATTCAAGGTATCATTTGAAACTTTTTTTACTGGTGACACTTTATGATAGAGCGTAATCTCATTGCTGCCATCCAGCAGCCGCTCTGCCTCAACCTGTTGTTCAAATTGATAATGAAACGTATCAGAACGCCAAGGTAGCATTTTTTGATAAGCATGTGGCAATAACTTCAACAGCGAATAGATTGGATTTTCAGAGAGTGATTCCTTTTGGCTATCGATACTATTCAATATTTGATTCATAAGTGGGGAGCTCGTGGTTTTCCCTTCCACAGATTTGATCAATGTATCATTTGAAACTTTTTTTGTCCTAATCCTGAATCCGTGACTTCAAGGCAAAAATAATTGCCTTAAGCCCAGACATCACAAGCCCTAAGAGGTAAAATATCCCACTCTGAGTATTTCACTTGCAGGGTGA
>JAGLCE010000001.1 GCA_023146365.1 Endozoicomonadaceae bacterium | reverse complement strand
CGGCTAAGTCCGACAGGCTCCTAGTGTTCACATCATGTATCACAAACTACATCTATTTTTAACACATGCGTCTTCCGTCTGCTTGGTCTGTTGTGGGCGTATCGCCTTATATTTGGAGTCTATTTGTAAGAAAAGGTTCCCAAGTTTAATCGCAATTTTCCAGCAATGTCCTAGTCCTAGTCACAGCAATTCCTGCCTGCTTTTTGATTGCCCATCAATGTGTAAGGGCTGTAGCACTATTTCTCTTTTCTGACTTGCACACTTTTGGGCTGGATGCTGGCGCCTGATGGCGTTTGCCCCTGGGCGCTAGCTTCACAGTCTGCGCTATTGCGTTTATTATCAGTGCCGTATAAGAAGCGGAAGAGTTAATAATCAGCATATTCACGATCTATCTTGAGAGACGAATTTTTTTACGTCGGTATTGGGTGACACCGAATCAGTGACAATTTTTATGCCGCTTTTGATCCCTTTATGGTTACTTTTTCGACGTATCTTCTTTCATTGTTTGCTCTGCCGCCGCATCCGAACCATGTGCAACTTTAGATTGGATAGCCTGCGAATTCTGGCTGTTATTCTCCTGAGAGGCCACGCGGGGATGAATGTCCGTTTCCAAACCCAAAAATAATGGGGTGATATACTGATCCTCTGGGTAGACATACTCGGGAGCTGGCGTTTGTGAGAAGAGCAATTTGCTTATTTCGTCTGCTGTCTTTGGAGTACCATTTTCCTTTTTTGAAGCTGTTAACGATTTGCTCAGACGAGGGGTTCTGACATTATGTGGCTGACTTAGTAATGAAAATATTCTCTTTTCTTCGTCGATTAGAAGTTGAGAGGCTTTTTTTCGCTGTAGATCCTTGTCTCCGTTCTCTATAGCGACAAGAAGCTCATTTTCTGCTGCGGATGGTTCTTTTTCTTTTGCAGCGTTGACTTTTTCATAATCTATTTTTTCTTGATTGTTTTCTAGTACATAGACGGCGAGTCTCAACAAAGAATCATTCTTCAGCCTGTTGTTTGCTTTTATGTATTTAATTCGATTCATATTTTCTGCATGTGTACATCCGTTGTTTTTTCTTGCTTTCTGATCCTTGGCCTTGGCCTCGGGCTTTGCCATTTTAATCTCTTTATCGCCATCGACATCGCTAATATGACCATCGCTATACTTATTGCTGGTATTGGGCACTCCTGCTATGCTTTTCCATATCCATCCTAAGAACCCCAAAAAATCTTGTGATGTTTTTCCACCAAGATTATTCTGCTTTGCCTCATTTTCAGAAGATTCGCTATCATTTCGGCGGTCTACCATGAAATACTCCTTGTATTGATCAATAGATAGGTTTACAGCACAAGGCATCGATTTTATACAAATTCGTCAACCGTGTATTATAGCCAATATCTCATGGTAACCCATTGATAAATCGATTTGACAAACCACACTTTGGCTCAGTGCATGTAAAACAGACTCAAGCAGTCCACATGGGTTACTCATCATAACTCATTAGCGTTTCCAATCCAATATCATCGTGAAGCCCATAATGCTGGCACTTAACGTGATATGCAAATCTGCGCTGGCACCTCTCCATAGTAAAAAACAGCTGGTCGCATGCGAGCAAGTAGCAACAGTCTCAATGGTTTATACCATTCAAAGTTCTTCATCCTTGCAAGTTCTGGTTCACTGGCTGTATCAGCGATAGATCAACGCATGTATGAGCCTATTCGCAAACTTTTCATCTGCATCAAGTCGTCTTCTGTGTGAATGTAACCACTCACAGGCTACCCGATTTTCATATTTCAAAAAACCTCACGCTTATCTAAACTCAGACAGGCAAAGGTGGCCAAATCAAATTTATTAAATAGCTAAATGCATTAAGGCTTACGTGACAATCATTATGGCGCACCCTAGAGGATTCGAACCTCTGACCTCTGCCTCCGGAGGGCAGCGCTCTATCCAGCTGAGCTAAGGGTGCACAACGTTATTGAAGGCATGGTTTTTGACCGTCAACTATGGTACTCATGTCGTATGACCAAGTCCATTATTTTTTGCCAATCCTTCTTTCATTAGTGTCGTAGTGTCGGCACCATAACGGGTTTGGTGGTCTGTGTCAGAGTCGGTAGCTCCTCTTGGATCACCACTGCTTTATCTACCTGTTCCTGTCAATCGTTGACCTGCTACATCAGCACTTGACTCCCGTTGCTCATCATACACCCTAGAGATTTTGCTGAAGAGCATACTAGAGCTTGTCATGCATAGTTCCGAGATTACCCAGTTTTTATATAAGGTAAGGTTTCCAGCCGATCCGTGATCATGACGTGCGTTTTTCGCTTAATCAGACCATGAAAGGATTCAATGTTGCCATGATCGATGGTAATGTTTATTTGGCTAGCTGCTTGTGGGTGCTTGCAACTTGCGATACTCGACCAAGTGATGTGTTATACCAATGATGAAGCCTTCCCAAGCGCCGTTGGGCTTCTGCCGCATCAGTGAGAAAATCGCCGATACCACTGATCTTGCAGGGGGTTATAATCGTTGTTTGGATGCTAGCAAAGGCAGGAAGTGGAATAAACCATATGCTTTGCAGCAAGGTAAAGCAGTAGCACATAAAGAAGTACTTCGCTGATTAACTCAAAATGAATGGTTGTTGCAGCGTGAATGTCGTTGCCACAATGCCAATATATGCTGGAATTGTTGCTGGCCGAAGGTTTGGCGTATAATCAGCAGCTACTTATAATAATTCAGGCCAGCCCAGTGTAACCTAATTCCATAATGATAATCGTTAGGTGGAGTTTAAACGTCAGATGATGAGGAACAACTAGTGGCATACTTTAAGAAGAAACAGGCTGCCTTATTACTGGGGGGGCTATTTGTCGGACTGGTCATGGCCAATCCTGTTGAGGATATGGATGACAACGCCCGCAGTGAAATCTCAGATCGGATAAAACCCGTGGGCAGTCTCTGTGTGACTGGTGAAGAATGTGCAGCAGGTGGCGGTGCAACTGTTGCGTCGGGTCCACGCAGCGGTGAGAAGATTTACAGCACCTACTGTACCATCTGTCATGCAACTGGCTTGCTAAATGCACCCAAAAAAGGAGATAAGCAAACATGGGATCAGCGACTGGCTGCTACCGGTTCTTTTGCAGCCCTCTTGCATAATGCACTCAACGGTATTCGCGCTATGCCCCCTAAAGGTACTTGCGCCGACTGTTCTAGCGATGAAATCAGTGATTCAATTGAATATATGAGTGGCTTAAGCCCCTGATTGGGTGTAGATGATATTCATCCGAAAATGCTACCGCTGGGTAGCCTTTTCTCTGTCTGTAGTCTGGAAATAATACTTGGACATTGGATTTCAACGGGGTGGCGAGAGCTGATATTAAGAGCCAATTTTGCTACCCATGAAACAAAGAGACTGAAAGATAGCCTGTAAGTAATAGACATAGTCAAGCCCATCAAATATGCTTGTAATAGGTCTCAATATCAAAAAAGTAGCAATGATGCGCTTATTATTACTAGTGCTACTGACAATCGGCTGCCTAGCTCAGGCAGTTGAGCGACATGTGAAAAGTATCCACCTATTTCGTGCCGATACCAAAGAAGTGATTAAGCTGATCAAGCCCTTATTGTCAAAAGACACTATTGTGTTGCCCTATGAAAATTATATTGTGCTGAGTGTGACAGATGATGAATTTAATAGCATCACGTCGCTGGTCAACAAGCTGGATATTCCGCCCTATCAACTAATGATTTCCGTGCGCGCAGTAGGACATAAATCGAATGAGCGGAGCACCGGTATCGATGGCGTTATCAGCAGTGAAGGGCAGATTCAGCGTAGCGTTGTTATGTCCGTCGGTTCCAGCCAGTCGACGCATCATAGTGAGCAGACGATTAGAGTTAGAGAAGCCTCGCCGGCTTATATCAGTGTCGGACGTGAAACACCGGTCAAGAAGGAAATGTTTGATGACAATGGTCGCTATCGTACCAAATTCAAGTACAAGCTTTCGGAACGGGGTTTTTACGCCACTGCCAAGATTAATGGAGATCAGGTGATGCTGAATATTCACTATGCTGATGACAAAGTCGGGCGCGATGGAGCGTCGTTTGATCACAAAACAGTGGATACCCAGATAACAGGCAAGGTCGGCGAATGGTTGACCATCAGCCGTACTAGCCAAAAAGTGTCTGGTCCGAGGATCGGTTTCAATGTACGACAATACAGTACAGCGGATTCTGTCTATGAAGTGTTAGTGAAGGTCGATGTGCTAAATTAGTGTACTGGCCATTGGGTAGCGCGCTGGCCGTCCATACTTTGGATATCGCTCTTGTGTCATTATGATTAGCGATAAAAAACAACGTGTACAGCACGATATTGAACGCAGGCCGCTTTCATGGGTAAGCTGGCCCTTTGAACTTTTGAACTTTTGAACTTATTAGAAGATATTACAGTCTATTTATGTACAAAGCATGCATACCTACATGTTACAGGAATTTTAACGCTCGCTACACAAGCATTAAAGGCATAAATCCGTAATCAATATGCTAGAAAGTCAGCAGTAGCAAGGTCAGGGACAATGTCTATTTCGCTCAGTGATAATAATCGCTATGTCACACTTACTGGGAAGAGTGCGTTTATATACGAATGGGGAAAGTGTGAAAAGCGTCCATGGTTGTTTAGAGTGGTTAAATCTTGTGTGGCATTTTTTTCGGATAAAGATCTGAAACATAAGTCTCTGGATAAATGGATGCAAAAACACAGTAGCAAAACGCTAACCAATGAACTTCATGTAGCGCTTGAAGATCGGAAAATCAGAATAGCTTCTATTCATCAAGAAAAAAACAACAGAAAAAGGAAGGAAAAAGATATACAACGGAAAAAGAGGGAGCTACGCCTAAATAAACCTCCCATCCCTCCAGAGCAAAAAGCGAAACAAAAATAGGAAAAAGCGAAAAGACGGAAGGAGAGGGCGAAGCAACTGGCAGTAGCACCAGCAGTAGCACCGGCAGTAGCACCGGCAGCACCACCACCTACGCCGAAGGCTTGACGAAGGCTTGACGAAGAGGTTAAACAATTAATCAGAAGCAGGGATTTTAATGGAAATAGCGTTTGACGTAGAGATGATGATTTCTGATGTGCGAGGAAATGAAAAATCAAAGGGTCAGCCAGCTTTATATTCAAATTAAGCACAACCGAGGGTGTTCAAATATCTGTGTCAGCCATGAAACGATGCAATCATAAATTAACAACTCCTTTAATTGAAAAGGGTGCGGATGTTAATACCATATATCCAGAAGAAGACAGCCCTCTTTTGCGAGTCTGATAAAGACTACGATGTTAGAGTTGTTACAAGAATATACTGTCAAACACAAAATAGAAGTATTGGCTTATTGGCTAATGACAAACCACCTTCATTTGATTTTTAAACCAAGCACAGACGTATTCATAGTCATTCAGTGTCTGTTTTTGTGCAAGGATACTCCGGCTTGCGCGGTGGCGTACTGTTGAGATTCTGTGTAACTTAGACCCATACTAGGCTGAATCACCATTCTTGCCGCGGAGAGTGACAGTATATTTTTATCTGTATTTTGCAAATCGCATGACTATTCTTGCCATCCTCACTCATTTCATACAGAACAGCGTATTAAGGTTGCTGCGCATTTTAACAGAGTGATGTTTAGTGATGGTTAAAAAATAGGCAGACTTGCTCTGGACAGGCGGAATATGGGCTGTTGACCGGAGTCCCGATAATAATCACAGACTTGCCCACAGTGAGTGTGCATGAAACCCGACATGTGGATAATCTGAAGATAGACTGTCGATGGTTTGTTGGTACCTGTATCGGTCATGGTGTTTTTGTATAGGCAGATGATTCAGTATTTGCCTGTGGATAACTGTTATTGACCGTCCATGGCAACTAAAGCCCTTAATGGTGTCGGTTTATGTGTATGTTTACCGATTTATGAACGATGAAGTGACAAAAATAGATGCTTTGATCAGAAAACAACCACTCTTATAAACTCGTTTATTTTCATTAGCTTAAGGTGTAACTCCAAAGGCACTCCCGATGATAAACACATAGTTATTAACAGAAATTGTGAATAGTCAAAAAACGGCTTAATGATTGGGACAACCATGTGAATAAGCTGTTAATAAACTTTAAAAGGCTGTGAATGTATCAGATTGAAGGGCAATGGGCGTTGGCAGGACAATCAGACAATGAATCAGCACAACCTGTATGCAGCTCGAAATGACACAACATCCGTTAACGCAGGGATCGTGTAAAACCGATTACGGAGCTAGACGGTCAATCTGCCAACCATTGGTCTCACGGCGTGTGTACTGAAAACGGTCATGCAGACGGCTGGGGCGCCCTTGCCAAAATTCAATACTATCAAGGATCACGCGATAGCCGCCCCAAAAGGAGGGAACTGGAACCTTGCCATTGCTGAATTTTCGCTTCATCTCGTCCAGTTTTAGCTCCAATATTGTTCGATTGCTGATGATTGAGCTCTGACTGGAGCACCAAGCGCCAAGCTGGCTACTGCGTGGGCGGCTCATGAAGTATTTCAAGGTTTCGCCCTTACTGATCTTCTCAGCTTGACCCTTGATAATGACCTGCCGCTGAAGACCTAGCCAAAGAAATAACAAGGCAACCTGCGGATTCTCTTCAATCTCACGAGCTTTGTTGCTTTCATAGTGGGTAAAGAATACGAATCCCTTGTTATCAAAATACTTCAATAAGACGGTTCGGAGAGAAGGCGCACCCGCAGCGCTGGTAGTAGCGATACTCATTGCATTGGGTTCGGGGATGTTGGCTTCTTGGGCTTGGCAGAACCACATTTCAAATTGCACCATAGGATCTGGGTTCAGGTTGTCTAAACTAAGGCCGCTGCGGGTGTACTCTTCACGTAATTCAGTGATATCCATGACAGATCCTTTGGCTGGTAATAGCTGTTATCAGCCACTAGTGAAGTATGGGTGACGGTGTAATAGCATCCACCTTATGGGGACGATAACAATACCTACTTTCGAGGTGATGCTTGTGATCTGAATCCGTAAGTTCATAGCGACATATTTATCCTGAAACCTTTACAGTGCAAGGAGGTTTTATCTGAAATTAGTTGATCATGCTTGTTACATTTTGAGTGCGTTTTGGTGAAATTCAACATCGAACAATCCTATACCCGAATGCTATACCCTCATTGCCGGTCCTTATCTTGTTGGCCATGCGATCAGAGCTGGCAATATTGATAAAATATGCTGGGAATTAAGCTCATGATCACGACTGGCGACACTCTGCTAGGCATTGCTGGCTTTGTTATCCGTATACTGCTGAGATTTAATAGCGGTCTCTCCGGAACCTACACCTTGCCAGGATGTTATTCTACAGATGGTGATTGACCGTCTCAGGTTTGTCAGGATGACATAAACCCCGTACTGCCTGTCAATTGGGTAGGCGGTATGAGATTTGGCTCCTAGGGTTTAGATGACGGCACATTTGGTGGTGGTGGTGGTGGTGGCGCTGGTGGTGGTGGTGTTGGTGTTGCTGGTGTTGTTGCTGGTGTTGTTGTTGTTGTTGGTGTTGCTGGTGTTGCTGGTGTTGTTGGGCCTGCAGAATAATGAGCGTTGTGAGGGAGTGACTTCTGATTAGAGCCTTCAAGGTCTTGGCCGTCTACGTTTTTAGTCAGTTTAGGCACCCTGCCCTCCTCTGACGCCTTTGCAGACAAAAATAGAGGCGCTTGTTTCAACTCCTCCATCAGGGAGTCTCTATGTACACTACCCTCGACAGTATACTCTTCCTCTTCACTATTTTCATTATAACGATAGCTCCATATGAGCCTGTCCTCTATCAAATTGATTAGGCTTTTTTGAGCATCTTCGGAGGACATGTCTTTAAGCAAAATCTCTTTAAACTGTTTTAATTCCTGTATTGTTTCAGATCGTGCTTCCTGCTCATCGGGAGCGTTTTGTGCTAACGCATTGGTGACGGATTGCATCGATTTTTTATATTCTTCATCACTGATGGGAGGGTTCGTCGGACGGGGATAAACTATTTTCCCATTAATGGTGATATTGGATATGTTTTCATTGGGCAGATTCTGGATAGCGTTGGGCAACAGTGCGGCATATAATACATCTAGTTTCTGCTTACAGGCTTTTTCTGCATTTTTTCGCGAACTATCAGATACATGTGTAACAGATCGTGTTTTAGATATATTATTATCTTGCTGTTGATTTCCCTGCCGTTTTTCAATGTAAACCTTGCCATCTACTGCTTTAACATTGGGATTTTTAGTATCCTTATTTGGGACGTGTAGATTAACTGGTGTCGTGCTGAGAGGCTTGCCCCCTATACTGCCTGAATTATCCATAAAACCTCCTCATTAACAAGATATAGAGACCTTAGCATAACCAGCAATCTTAACTGCGCTCATTAAACTTTCCTCATTTTATCACCCATTACGAAACTCACTGGGGCATTTAACGCCAAATGATCGATTTCATGCCTGTTTCTAGTGTTTTGCACCGGTTTTCGACGCACCTATCCCGCAGGCCCGCAGCCTTTTTCTAAGAATATAGACTCAAGAGAAGCCGCCGTTAAACCCCAGCGCTATACCAAGAACAAAGCCAATGACGCTCAGTAGAGCGCCACCCGTCGTGACAAAAAACAGCTTTACCTTCAGGTGATCCTCCCGTTCTCGCCGATTCCACTGCCTAAGACAGACTATTCGGTCATTATCTAGCTCAGAGGATAAACCGCAATGACGACAGCTCACCTGCCATAACAGGCTATTGGATACCGGAATATCCACAAATTCAGCTTCAGACTGACAACAAGGGCACTTACGCAGTATTTCCATAATAGACCTACCTATTAGTCTGAGACACACTACAGGCATTTCAGGAACAGAGAAAGAACTCTCTCGATAATGAATACTTGAATTGGAAGAATAAACCATCTTTCAAATTTGACGTATTTTGACAAGGTTTTCATGAGTTTTATGTTTCAGGCAAGACGTCTATCTGCCCAGGGTACCAGCTCCTTCCTGCGGGAGTGAGTGACACAACCATTACGAAAATACGAAAAGATGGGGTTTCTGACGCATAACCTCTGTTTATTCAGCAAAAGCCTAGCTTAAATACTGCTGTCGCAACACAGGAAAGATTCCCGACAGCTCCATAAAAACCCCTCCATGAAGACCCAGCCCAACATTCAACCCTAGACCGCTTGAGGGCGGCCGAAGTGCCTCAAACATGAGGCCTGCTAATCCGTAAGTTGCGCCCTTCTAAATCATATAATTGCCCTGCCAGAAAAACGACAGGCTTTCACCACCAGCCAGCATCAAGTCATAGCTACCCGAGCGCTACCATGCACCAGAACGAGTCGTTTTATACTTGGAGCGATTAAAATAAGCTTCTACGAACAGAGCATCAACTCCACAAACTGATCTGACCCCGACGGGGATTCTGTCGCATAAACTCGAGCTTTCGTTGTAGGTATAAGCGACACCTTCCTTGAAAGTTACCGATACTCTCGCAACCATAACCTACCCGATTCGTTTGCTGACAAGTAAGAAAAAGGGGCAGCAGGACTTGCCGCTACTGCCGCGGTGTTTCAGGCTCTATTGCTTAAAAGATGGCATCGTTTGTTCAATGCGCATTAACTCATTGCATATAGAGACCTGCGGTTTCGCAAGTTTTGTCATCTTAAACTCGGTGAAGACGCTTCCGAAACCTCCTCCATCTTGGGACGAAAACAATGGCAACCTACTAGCAGTCTGTCGGACTTAACTAACGCCACGGATACGCATTTATGAGATAATCAGTTTTTCCACATAACGCATACAGACCTACTATGAGCCGCTTCATCTGCAGATCGAGATACAGACTACTTGTTGCCGCCATCACTTTCAGATTGGTTGCCAGAAGACCAATTGGCACGGCTTATAGCCGAGGTCGTCAGTCAACTTGATCTAACGGAAATCACAAAGCAGACCCGTGGTAGCGGATCCAAGGCCCACCACCCAGAAACACTATTGAGCTTGCTTATTTACGGCTATGCCACCGGTGTTTTTTCCAGCCGTAAAATTGAACGAGCGGGCTATGATTCCATCGCATTCCGCTACCTTGCTGCGAACACGCACCCCGACCACGACACTCTAGCCACATTTCGTCGTCGTTTTCTGCCCCAATTGGAAGGTCTGTTTGTTCAAGTACTGATGCTGGCACGTGAGATGAAGCTATTTAAGATACAGATTATCCCGTTGAGTTGATGAAACATCGGCTCACCACCCACGCAGGCCGAGTACTTTACGGGCTCAGAAAGCAAACCGTGGAGCCCGTGTTTGGGATCATTAAACAGGTAATGGGTTTTAGGCAGTTTTCAATGCGTGGAATCGAAAAGGTAGCGGGCGAATGGACGCTGGTCACACTGGCTTGGAATCTAAAGCGGATGAATATATTGAGAATGACGTAAGCTATCCAGGGAAAGATATATTCTTTGCTATTTAAGGCAAAAATAGGGCTTGGTAGGACGTCGGTACATTTCAATCAACTCACCCTACAAACTTAATAGATTGTCTGTACTCAGCCATACGAAAGTCTACAAAAACCCTCTGGTGGGTGACAAAATTGAATTTATTAAATTTTGTCAGTCCGACAGACTGCTAGGCAGAACTTTTATGAAGTTAGATTGTCTAAACCTGCGTAGTACTCAATAAATCTTCATTTTGATCATGGTAGGACAAATCGACATGCATTCAATTAACACTAGTATCAGTACTTTTGAAAATAATTCACAGGGTGTTTTGGAAAGAGCTCAAGATAACACTAAGACAGTAACAGATAATGATATACCTTGCGGTAGCAATGGCTCTCTTAGAGG